>JAYVNF010000287.1:0-4481 GCA_043758575.1 Rhodoferax sp. | reverse complement strand
GCGTCGCTGATGGCGCGCTGCACGCCACCCACGGCGCGCACGGCCTCGAACTCGTGGTCAATAAAACCGGTGGCCTGGGTCGACACGCGCCATATGGTGAGCGAGGAAAAGGCCCCCAGCAGCCACAGCGAGGCCACTGAAAACACCAACAGTGCCAACAGCCGCTTGCGTATGCTTACTTTGCCAATGAAACTCATTGCAGGCCTTTCAAGGTCAGAGTACATGCATTACATAAAAGTTTTGTGACAACTCCGACGTCCGTTTGTGACAGGCTGGTGATGGTGGGTTGGCAGCGTTGCCAGCGCCTTTTCAAAACGATCTATATCGTATATATTGATAGCCGTTTTACGGCAATCCGAAGGAGCATGCAGCATGTCAAGCGAAGTTCTGGTCTGGTGGTTTTTCCTCTGCGTGGTCAGCGCGGCGAATGTGCTGGCATTGCTGTATTCGGCGCGCGCGCTGCGCCAGCGGCAGGCCGGCATTGCTTCTGTGGTGTATGCGATGCGGCGCTGGCAGCTGCTGCTGTCGGCCGGCTATGTGCTGGGCTGCGCCTACCGCTCGGCGCTGCCGGTGTTTGATGTGCAGCGCATCTGCCTGTTTGACTCCTGGCTGTCCAGCGTGGTGGTGGGCCGCTCGGTGGCCACCGTGGCCGAGCTCTGTTTTGCCACCCAGTGGGCACTCTTGATGCGCGAGATTTCACAGGCCACGCACAGCCGTGCCGGGCGCTGGGCCGCCCTGGCCGTGCTGCCCCTGATTGCGCTGGCCGAAACCTGCTCCTGGTACGCGGTGCTGACCACCGCCAACATCGGCCATGTGATCGAGGAGTCGCTGTGGGGAATTGCGGCCGCACTGCTGGTGGCCAGCCTGCTCTCCATGTGGCCGCGCTGCACGCCGCGCCAACGCCCGCTGGTGCTGGTCCTGGGTGCCACCGGCGCGGCCTATGTGGTCTTCATGTTCATGGTGGATGTACCCATGTACTGGAGCCGCTGGCTGGCCGATGAGGCCATGGGGCGCCACTACCTGAGCCTGCAACAAGGCCTGCTGGACGCCTCCAGCCGCTGGGTGGTATCTCAGCAGTGGCAGGTCTGGAAGAGCGAGGTGGTCTGGATGTCGCTGTACTTCAGCGTGGCGGTGTGGCTGAGCATTGGCTTTGCCCATGCGCCGGTGCTGGAGCGGCGCACGCGTAGACTCTGAACACCATGGAACTGGAACTCAAATTCGCCCTGCCCACCCAGGACCCCACGCTGCTGCAAAAGCAGCTGGCCCGCGTGCCCCTGATAGGGCGGCGGCGCCCCAAGCGCCAGGCCTTGCACAACACCTACTACGACACGCCCGGCCATGCCCTGCAGCAGCAGCGCGTGGCCTTGCGGGTGCGCCAGATCGGCGATGCCCAGCAGCCGCAGTGGCTGCAGACCCTCAAGATCGGCGGCAGTGCCGACTCCGCCTTCAGCCAGCGGGGCGAGTGGGAACTGGCGCTGCCGAACAGCCAACTCAGCAGCGCCATGCTGGCCGACACACCATGGATGGAGCTGGATGCGGATGGCCAGCTCTACCCGGCTCTGCGCCCGGTCTTCACCACCACCTTCGAGCGCCTGAGCTGGACGGTGGCACTGGCCGGTGCCCGCGTGGAAATCGCCCTGGACCGTGGCAGCGTGCTGATGGACGGCCACAGCAAGCCGCTGTGCGAGCTGGAAATCGAATTGCTCAGCGGCGCGCCCGACGCGCTGTTTGAAGCCGCCCAGCAGATCAGCCAGCAGCTGTGCCTGTTGCCGCTGCACCTGAGCAAGGCCGAACGCGCCTACCGCCTGGCGGTCGGCACGCTGGATGCGCCCCTGCGCGCCAAGCCGGCCCGGCTGAGCCAGGACATGGACCTGGGCGCGCTGGCGCAAGGCGTGCTGCGCGAGGCCTTTTTGCAGTTCACCGCCAATCTGTATACGGTGCTGCACAGCGATGCGCCCGAGGTGCTGCACCAGGCCCGTATTGGCTGGCGGCGCTTCAAGAGTGCACTGCAACTTTTTCAGCAACGTGGCGCGCACAGCACACTGCCTTCGCTGCAGCCCCTGCAAGCCTTGTTGGCCCAGATGACGGTACTGCGCGACCGGGAGGTGGCCCAGAGCGAGGTCTTGCCAGCCCATGCCCGCGCCTACAAGGCCGGCGACGCCCAACGGCTGCTGCAATGGCAGCAGCTGGATGCCGCGTTGGCCCAGGACATAGGCCAGCAGCGCGCGCGCCTGCGCCAGCTGCTGACCACGCCCGCCGTGGGCCAGACCCTGCTGCAAACCCTGCGCTGGTTGGAACTGGGCAGCATCCAAGCCGGGCACAAGCCGGGCAAGAAAAAAGGCACTGCACCTGAAAAGTATGTGCGCAAGCGCATGCAGAGCCTGGCGCAGGACTTGAAGGCCGCACAGCTGCAAAGCGGTGATGCCCAGGCCCGCCACCGCGTGCGCATACTCTCCAAGCGCCTGCGCTACGGTGTGGAAAGCCTGCGCGCACTGCTACCCAAAAAGCGCGCCGAGCGCTGGCACTGCATTGCTACGGAAACCCAGACCCGTATCGGCCTGGAGCGTGACTGCCAGCAGGCCATAGGCATTGCCGAACAGTTGCAGGCGGCAGACAGCATCGTCGCGTTTTTACGCGGTGCGGCGTTTGGCGCGGGACTGGGATAGCAGCAGCGCCAGCAAACCTATGCCCAGCAGCGCCAGGTTGCCGGGCTCTGGCGCGCTGCCCGGGTGCGTGGGTGTCTTGCAGCTGCAGGACCAGGCCTGGGGATAGCTGGTCAGGGTGACACAGGAGACCAGCTTGTTGCTTTGGCAGGTACTGGAATTGGCCCCGGCAACGCTCTGGGCCACATAGCTGGCACTGGCCGATGTGGTGCTGTAGGGGTCCGGCGCGCCGGCCACCACCACCGGGTTGGGGCCAGCCGCACTGCTACCGGTGGCAAGCTCGCCCACGGTCAGCGGTGGATTGCTGTTCGCCGCCACACCGTTGATATCCCAGGCTGAAACGGCGGTGGCCTGCACCGACGCCATGGAAACGAACAAGGCCAGGCCGCAGGCCATGCCAGCAAAAAACCGGGCTGGGCGAAAGATAGGGGCAGTGCAAGAGGTGGACATCGCGTGGTCTCCAAAGAAACAAAGTGCCACGTCCAGAGCAACTTCCAGGCCACCTGCAGTGTTACAAAAAATAGTGTGTGCGGACAAGCACTTGCACCGGATCAGACAAGACGCCGCGTATGAACCAGTGCGAAATGTAAAAATTTTCGACACCCGAATAGAGTTGGAGAAGGTTTTAGAGCAGCTGGTTTTTTTCACCACTTCTTGACATGATCCGACTGCAAACGGCACTTGCGCATGGAACCATACGCGCAGCACTACCACCCCCTGCACCCGCCCACACCCACACCCACACGCCTACACCTCTTTGCATCATGAACCCTAGACGCGCCACCCTGGTCCTGCTCTGCCTCGTCTGTGCAGCCCTGCAATGGGGTTGCGCCACTGAAGCGTTCCCCGAAGCCGCAGAGGCCACGGCAACTCCTGCAGCCGCGCAGGAGCCGGCGCGCACCGACCTGGCATCGGCCTACGCCGCGCTGCGCTCTGAGCCGGGCCGCGTGATGCAGCTGCATCCGGAGAGCTCGCAAGTACGCATCTATGCCTTCCGCGCTGGACGTGCTGCCAACCTGGGCCACAACCATGTGTTGTCGGCGCCTGTGTTTGAAGGGTATTTTTACTGGCCAGACAGCGATGCAGCCCAAGCCCGCTTTGACCTGGTGTTGCGCCTGGACCAGCTTGCCTTCGACCGCGCCGAGCAGCGTGCAGAAATCAGCGCGGAAGGGGGCGCGGCCTTCGCCTCCCACATGTCGGACGCGGCCATTGAAGCCACTCGCGAGCACATGCTGGGGCCCGATAACATGCAAGCCGATGCGTATCCGCTGGTGCGCATCCACTCCCTGCGCATTGCCGGGGAGGCGCCCAAATTCGCAGCCCTGCTGGCCGTAGAAATCCACGGCCAGACGCGTGAAATCTGGGTGCCGCTGAGCGTGAGCGGCTTGCCCACGCAAGTGAAAGCCAGCGGCGCCTTGGTGCTGCGCCAGAGCGCGTTCGGGGTGCAGCCCTATTCGGTACTGGGTGGACTGCTATCGGTGCAGGACGAGCTGCTGGTGGAGTTCACGCTGGTGGGGGACTAACCGCACATGCAGCTGCACCAAGCCCGCATGCACCAACTCAGTAATACAGCACAGCGCCGATTTCGTAGTGGTTGCCGTTGAGGTTGCCCAAGGTGTGGGAAAACATCTCGTTGACGCCCCGCACGCTGAGCCCAAACTGCGGATGTGAACTTCCCGCTTGGGCCGAGCCGTTCTGAAACAGGTACTGCAGCTCGACCACGGCGCCCTGCATGCTGACATAGGTGCCGTTGACCGGGGCATTTTCCGCCTTGCCGGTGCCTCGCATTTCGGCGGACGACTGGCGCGCACCTGCGCC
>JAYVNF010000286.1:0-4484 GCA_043758575.1 Rhodoferax sp. | reverse complement strand
TTCTGCAAAAACGTGAGGTAGCGCTGGCTGTGGATGGTGGCCAACGCATGTGCATTCACGGCTTGTGGTGCACACACTTCGCCCAGCTTGCGCCGCTGCAGTTCGGCCAGCACATGGTCGGCGCGCGCGGGCACTTCGTGGCAGGGCACCAGGGCGCCGCGGAACATTTCATATTGGCCCTGGTGCTGGGCGTGCAGGTGGTTGAAAAAGGTTTTCATGGTCATCTCACTGTGGGGTAAGTTGTCTGGCAAAGGTTTCCAGATTTTGGATCGGGCAACCGCTGGCGCGTTCAAACATGCTAGCCAAGGCCAGCAAATCACGGTCCCCCGACACCAGCACCCGCGCCTTGCCCGCCACTGCCAAATGCAGAAATGGCATGTCCATCGCGTCGCGGCAATCGGGCACCTGAGGTGGCGGCACGGCGATGCGTACGGTCTGCACAAAGGGCAGGTAGTCGGCCAGCAACTCCTCCTGGTCGGACGCCGGTAAGCGAAACTTCGGGTAGGCCAGCACCCGCACCAGTTCCTGAATCGTGAACGTGCTTGCCAGGGGCACGATCAGGCCGCTTTGCCAAGCCCGTCGCACCTGCCCTGCGCTGCCGCCACCAAACACCAGTGCCGACAACACCACATTGGTGTCCAGCACCACGCGCCAGGGCGCACTCATGCTTTGCGCACGGGCTTTTTGGCGAGCACCTTTTGGGTCGCAGCCTTTTTAGCAACCGCACTTTTGCTGGCAGCGGGATGCACCTTGTATTCAGCAACTGGCTCTGCCACCAGCGCCGGCTGGCGCGCCTGTGTGCGCCCCCAGGAGACTGCGTTGGCGATATCGGCATCGGCCAGACCCAACTCCGCCAGCTTGGCACGCACTGCGTCGCCACGGTGGATGCGCACCGGCGTCAAGATGATCTGCCCGGCACGGGCTTCCACATCAAAGTACTCCGTGGCACCCACTGCCTGCGTCACGGACTTGGGCAGCGTTAGCTGGTTTTTGGAGGTGATTTTGGCAAGCATGGCAATGAAGAAAAGTAAGGAATTCTTACTTTATCCACAATTGCGATGGCCGTCCAGTAGCCAATTTTCCAAGGCCGCCGTCACCGCTTCGGGCTGCTCCAGCATGGCCATATGGCCGCATTGCTCGACGATGCACAGCTGCGCGCCGGCAATCACCTGCGCCATCTGCGCGTGCTGTTCGGGCGGGCTCCACAGGTCTTCGCGGCCGGTGAGCACCAGGGTCGGACAGCGGATGCCGGGCAACAAGGGTGCAGCATCCGGGCGGTTCAGCAAGGCGTTGATCTGTGCGGCGTACTGCTCGGCACTGCTGCGCGCCAGCATGTCCAGCACGGCCTCGAATACGGGCGTGCCGTGGCGCGAGGGGTGGACCATGGGCTTGGCCCATTGTTCGGCCATGGCGCGCATGCCTTTGCGCTCGGCCGTCTGCAACAGACCCATGCGACCGGCGCGTTCCTTGGCGCCGGCATCGCCTGGCTGCAGGGGGTGGGTACCGGTGTCCAGCAGGGCCAGGTGGTGCACGCGCTTAGGCGCTAGGCGCAGCACCTCCAGCGCAACACGCCCGCCCATGGAATGGCCGGCCAGGGCGAAGGTCCGCGCCGGCGCCGTGTCCAGCACATGACGGGCCATGTCGGTGAGGGAGTCGCGCAGGCCATAGTCCGGCACATGGCAGTGCCAGCGAGGGGACAGGGCCTGCACTTGGGCGACCCAGACGGCGTTGTCGCAGACCAGGCCGGGCAGGAGGATAAGGGTGTTGGGCATAGGGTGTGGCAGCTTGTTGCGTGCAGACTTTAACGGAGCCAGGTCGTTGGCAAGCAGGAGGCGGATTGCAGGCCTATGCCGGCAAGGTCACAGTGACCACCAGGCCCGGTTGGGCATTGTCCACCGCAAAGCTGCCACCGTGCGCCAGCGCCACCAGCTTGCACAGGTACAGGCCCAGGCCGACACCGCCACCGGCGCGCGTGCGGGCGGAGTCGGGGCGGTAAAACGGCTGAGCCAATTGGCTGAGTTGCTCGGGCGACACACCGGCACCGAAGTCGCGCACGCTGATTTCCACGCCCGCACCGCTGCCTTGCAGGCGCAGCACGCGAACAACAGGCGCCTGGGCTGCGCCTGCGCTATGGCGCAGCGCGTTGTCCAGCAGATTGCGCAGCAAGAGTCGCATGCGCGCCGGGTCCAGCAACAGGCTGGGCAGGTCCGGCGCTATGTCCTGCTGCACCGGTTGCCCCAGACCCTGCACTACCTCCTGCACCAGGTCGGCAAGGTCCACCGGTTCGCGGTGCAGGGCGGCATGGCGACTGGACAGTCGTTCGCTCTCCAGCAGGTCGGTGACCAGGTCGCGCATCAGCGCCAGGTCGCGCAGCAGGGCTTCGCGGCTGGCCTGCAGCTCTGGCGTTTCGGGCAGCAGCTCGGTGTTCAGGCGGGCGCGCGTGAGCGGGCTGCGCAGCTCGTGGCTGATGGCCAGCAACAGGCTGCGCTTGGCGTCCAGCATCTGCTGAATGTCTGCGGCCATGGTGTTGATGGTGCCGGCCAGTTCGCCCAGTTCGTCGGGCTTGTTCGGCCTGCGCACGGCAATCGGCTGGGCAAAGTCGCCGGCGCCAAAGCGCAGGGCGCCGGCACGTATGTCATCCAGCGGACGCAAGAGGCGGCGCACCCGGCGGTAGGCCATGGCAGTGAACAGCAGCAGCAAGGTCAGCGTGGCCCAGCCAATGAAACGCGGCCGGTCGCGCCAGGCCGCCGCACTCAGACCGAACAGAATGCGGTGGCCATCGCTGGTCTTGCGCTCCAGCAAGTGCTCTTCCTGGTCCCAGCGTTCGCTGTTGCGCCAGTGCGCGCCGTAGTCGGGCCGCTCGGGCTGGCTGTTCCAGTTCACCACAGGGCCGTTGATGGTGATGCGCAGCGGCAGGCGCGCGGCCAGGCTTTTAGCCCGCTCCACACTGGGCGGGCTGCCAATCTCGGCGGCCAGGCGGTCCACATAGTCCACCAGCAGTGGCCGGGCGGCGTCGCGCCAGCCTATGCCCAGTGCCACCTGCATGCCACCCACAAAGGTGGCCGCCATGGCCAGGGCCAGCAGCACAAACAAGCCCATCAGGCGCAGCCGCAGCGAGTGCGAGAGCGCACGGCGCGATTGGGATACCGCCCGGCGCGAATGCGCCCAGGCGTGGCGGGGGCGCAGTTTCCAGCTCATGCAAAAACCTCTGTGCTGCTCACTGCGGTGCGCGCTGGCTTGGGTGCAGCGTTCATCCCTTCACCTTTCCCAGTGCCAGGGTGTAGCCGGCGTTGCGCAGGGTCTTGATGCAGTCCAGCGGCTCCAGTTTTTTGCGCAGGCGGCTGACCACGATGTCCACCGCGCGGGTCAGCAGGTCGACCTCGTGGCCGCGCAGCTGGTTGAGGATGTCATCGCGGCTAAAGACCCGGCCGGGCTCGCGCGCCAGCAGGCACAGCAAATCGAATTCGGTGCTGGTGAGTGCCAGTTCCTCGCCCTGGCGCAGCACGCGCCGAGTCGCCAGGTCGATCTGCAGTCCGTCGAACTGCAACGCCTGCGCGCCGGATGATGCGGCCTGGGCCGGTGTAGCCACGCGCCGGCGCAGCACGGTTTGCAAGCGCGCCACCAGCTCGCGCGGCTCGAAGGGTTTGGGCACATAGTCATCCGCGCCCAGCTCCAGGCCGACCACCCGGTCCATCACCTCGCCGCGCGCGGTGAGCATGATGAGGGGCATGTCGCTGTCTTTGCGGATGGCGCGGCACAGGGCAAAGCCGTCCATCTCGGGCAGCATCACATCCAGAATGGCGGCGTCATAGCGCTCGCGTTTCAGCTGTGCCAGGCCGGCGCTGGGTTTCAGGGCGCAGTCCAGCTGCAAATCGAAACGCGCAAAGTAGGCCGCCAGGGGCGGCCCAAGTTGCGCGTCGTCGTCGATCAGCAGAATGCGGTGCATGGCCCGATTGTCACGCCATAAGCGCCAGGCCTTAACCGCGGTGGAACCAGCCGTGGCGACCTTCCAGGAAGTCGCGCACCTTTTGCTGTTGCGTGGTGTTCAGGCTGTCGTAAAAGGCGGCCAGTGCGGCCACCACCTCGGGGCTTTTGCTTTGCAGGGCAGCGGTCTTGTCGTTGACCAGGGCTTGCGCCTTGGCCGCGTCAAACTTGGGGCCGGCAATCAGGGACTTCACCTCGGCACGCGGGTCGGTGGTCTGGCCGATCAAGGCCTTGCGCTGCTCGTACAGCTTGTCGCCCACGGTGGCCAGCAGCTTTTTCTGCTCGGCGTTGAGGTCGAGTTTGCTGGCCGCGCGCTCCACCATTTTGTCGCGCCGCTCGGCGTACTGCTCGGCAGACAGATTGGCGCCCCAGGCATGCTCGCCGTGGTGGGCGCAGGCGCCCAGGCTGCCTATCACCAGGGTGGCACCAAAAATGCCGAACAGGGTGCGGCGCAGATTGCGTTTGAAGAAGTGGCTCATTGCGGTCTTTCGTACTCGGTG
>JAYVNF010000285.1:0-4485 GCA_043758575.1 Rhodoferax sp. | reverse complement strand
TGTCTTCCAGGTTGTTGAAGAAATTGCCCACGCCTTTGCGCAGCCAGTTGGGTGTGATGGCGCGGTAGCCGGTGGCTACCGGCTTGAGTACCGCTGCATCCACCTTTTCGTTGAAACCGAACATGGTGCGGTTGAAGGACTCCAGTGGGTCGCGCGCGTTGGGTTGCGCCACCGTGGCACAGCCCTGCAACAGCACCAGTGCCAGCCCACCCAGCAGCAGCAGGCGCTTGGCAGACACGCCGCAAACCGTCGTCTTCATGGTTTGGCCTTGTCGGCACTGGGGCCGTCCGCTGCCTTGCTGTAGAGGAACTGGCTGATCAGGTTTTCCAGCACCACGGCGGACTGGGTGGTGCTGATGGCATCCCCCGCGGCCAGGTTGGCGGTGTCGGCACCGGCCTCAATGCCCACGTACTGCTCACCCAGCAGACCGCTGGTGAGAATCTTGAGCGAGCTGTCCTTGGGGAAGGTGTAGCGCTTGTCCATGGACAGGGTGACTTTGGCCTGGAAGGTCTTGTCGTCAAAGGTGATGCCATCCACCCGCCCCACTACCACGCCGCTGCTTTTCACAGCGGCCTTGGGTTTGAGTCCGCCAATATTGTCGAACTTGGCCGTGACCGCATAGCCCTTGTCAAAATTGAGCGAAAGCAAATTGGCCGACTGCAGTGCCAAAAACAGCAGCGCCGCGCCTCCCAGCAGCACAAAAAGTCCGACCCATACATCCGTGTTGGAGCGTTGCATATTCTTCGTTCTCCTAAATACTGAACATCATTGCGGTCAGGACAAAGTCCAGACCCAGCACCGTAAGCGAGGCCATGACCACCGTGCGGGTGGTGGCGTGCGCCACGCCCTCGGGGGTGGGCTGAGCCTCAAAACCCTGCAACAGCGCGATAAAACTGACGGCAAAACCGAACACCACGCTTTTGATGACGCCGTTGCCCACGTCCTGCCAGACATCGACACCGCCCTGCATCTGGCTCCAGAACGAGCCAGCGTCAATACCAATCATGAGCACACCCACGGCCCAGCCGCCCAGAATACCGACGGCACTGAACACAGCGGCCAAGAGCGGCATGGCCACCACCGCACCCCAGAAGCGGGGTGCCAGAATGCGCTGCACCGGGTCCACCGCCATCATTTCCATGGCGCTGAGTTGTTCACCGGCCTTCATCAAACCAATTTCTGCCGTGAGCGAGGTGCCGGCGCGCCCAGCAAACAGCAAGGCCGTGATCACCGGGCCGAGCTCGCGCACCAGGCTGAGTGCCACCAGCAGGCCCAGGGCCTCGGAGGAGCCATAGCGCTGCAGCGTGTAATAGCCCTGCAGCCCCAGCACAAAGCCGACAAACACACCGGACACCGCAATGATGGCCAGCGAATAATTGCCCATGAAGTGAATCTGGTCGCGCACCAGCGCCGGGCGCTTGAAGGCGGTGCCGATGGAAGCCAGCAGGCGCAGAAAGAGGCGAGCACCTAAGCCAATGTCGGCCAACTGGCTGCGCACCGCAAAACCCAGCTCGGACGGCTTGTACCAACTCATGGGGCAGCTCCGTTGGAAAAATCCACATCCACGCTCTGTGCTGGATAGTGAAAGCGCACCGGCCCTTCGGGCAGGGCGTTGACAAACTGGTGCACCAGCGGGTCGTCGCTGTGGCGCACCTCGGCGGGCGTGCCCTGCGCAGCGATCTTGCCGTTGGCCAGGATGATGACCTGGTCGGCAATATGAAAGGTTTCTTCCAGATCGTGCGAAACCACGATGCTGGTCAGGCCCATGGTGTCATTGAGTTGGCGGATCAGGCGCGCCGCCGTGCCCAGGGAAATTGGGTCCAGGCCAGCAAAGGGCTCGTCGTACATCACCAGCTCCGGGTCCAGCGCAATGGCGCGGGCCAGGGCCACGCGCCGCGCCATGCCGCCCGACACCTCGGCCGGCATCAGTTCGCGGGCGCCGCGCAAGCCGACCGCATTGAGCTTCATCAGCACCACGTCGCGCACCAGGTCTTCGTTCAGATCGGTGTGCTCGCGCAGGGGGAAGGCGACGTTGTCAAACACGCTCAGGTCGGTGAACAGGGCGCCAAACTGGAACAGCATGCCCATGCGCCGGCGCGCCAGGTAGAGGGCGTCGCGGTCCATCTGGCCCACGTCCAGCACCGCGCCAGAACCGGTGGGGCCGTGCAGCAGCACCTTGCCCTGCTGGGCCTGGAACTGCCCGCCAATCAGGCGCATGACCGTGGTCTTGCCGCCGCCTGAGGCCCCCATGAGCGCGGTGACCTTGCCACGCGGGATGGTGAACGACACATCGTCCAGGATCAGGCGCTCGCCGTAGCCAAAGCGCACGTTCTGGAATTCGACGAGGGATGTAGGGTTGGGTGTAGCCATAAAAAAACAAAAGCCAGCATGAACTGGCTTTTGCATCATAAGGGATAACGCGTAGTACCTTGGTTCCTACCGGCGCCCGCTTCAGCGCGGCAGTGCGCTGGCCCCCATCAGGAACTCGTCCACCGAACGGGCCGCCTGGCGGCCTTCGCGTATCGCCCACACCACCAGGCTTTGGCCGCGGCGCATGTCGCCGGCGGCAAACACCTTGGGCACATTGGTGTAGTAGGCCTTGCTGGTCTCGGTGGTGGCCTTGGCATTGCCACGGGCATCCTTGTCCACACCAAAGGCTTCCAATACCGTGGCCACCGGATTGACAAAGCCCATGGCCAGCAAGACCAGGTCGGCGGGCATGAGCTTTTCGGAGCCAGCCACTTCGACCATCTTGCCGTCTTTCCATTCCACTTGCACGGTCTTCAAGCCGGTGACCTTGCCCTTTTCACCGATGAACTCCTTGGTGGAAATGGCAAACACGCGCTCGCAACCTTCGTCGTGGCTGGAGCTGGTGCGCAATTTGAGCGGCCAGTAAGGCCAGGTCATGGGGCGGTTTTCCACTTCCGGGGGTTGGGGCATGACTTCAAACTGGGTCACGCTGACCGCACCGTGGCGGTTGCTGGTGCCCACGCAGTCGGAGCCGGTGTCGCCGCCACCGATGACGATGACGTGCTTGCCGTCGGCGCGCAGCTGGTTTTTCAGCTTGTCACCCGCATTGATCTTGTTTTGCTGGGGTAGGAACTCCATGGCGAAATGGATGCCATCGAGCTCGCGGCCGGGCACCGGCAGATCGCGCGACTGCTCGGAGCCGCCGGTCAGCAGCACCGCGTCAAAGTCTTTGTTCAACTGCTCGGCGGAAATGGTTTCCTTGGCCCAGTTGGTGACCTTGCTGCCCTTGGGCATTTCACCAATCAGCACGCCGGTGCGAATCGTCACGCCCTCGGCCTTGAGCTGCTCGGCGCGGCGGTCGATGTGGGTCTTTTCCATCTTGAAGTCGGGAATGCCGTAGCGCAGCAGGCCACCGACACGGTCGTTCTTCTCGAACAGGGTGACATCATGGCCGGCGCGCGCCAGTTGCTGGGCGGCAGCCAGGCCGGCCGGGCCGGAACCGACTACGGCAACTTTTTTGCCAGTCTTGATCTTGGCGGGCTGGGGCACAACCCAGCCTTCGTGCCAGGCGCGGTCGATGATGGCGTGCTCAATCGACTTGATGCCCACGGCTTCTTCGTTCACGTTCAGGGTGCAGGCGGCCTCGCAGGGCGCGGGGCAGATGCGGCCGGTGAACTCTGGGAAGTTATTCGTGCTGTGCAGGGTGTCGATGGCGGTCTTCCAGTCGCCACGGAACACCAGGTCGTTGAAGTCCGGAATGATGTTGTTGACCGGGCAACCGTTGTTGCAAAACGGCGTGCCGCAGTCCATGCAACGCGCGGCCTGCTTGTTGGCCTGGGCATCGTCCAGGCCGATGACAAATTCCTTGTAATTCTTGAGGCGCTCGGCGACCGGCTTGTAGCCCTCTTCGATGCGCTCAAACTCCATGAATCCTGTGATCTTTCCCATGTTCAATCCTTACTTGGCTGCTACGGCTTGTTGTTTGGCGGCGGCCGAGGCAGCCTTGGTGACGGCTACGGCTTCCTTGCGCGCATGGATTTCGCCCAAGGCACGCTTGTACTCGTTGGGGAAAACCTTGACGAATTTCAGGCGCGCAGTATCCCAGTTGTCCAGCAGGTCACGGGCACGCTTGCTGCCGGTCCAGCGGTTATGGTCTTCCAGCAGCTTCTTCAGCTGGGCTTCGTCGCTTTCGCCACGGTGCCAGATCGCCTTGTCCGTGGACGCTTCCTGCTCGGGGGCCGTCAGCACTTTTTCCATGCTGACCATGGCGGTGTTGCAGCGGGTGGCGAACTTGCCGTCTTCGTCGTACACATAGGCAATGCCGCCGCTCATGCCGGCGGCGAAGTTGCGTCCGGTCTGGCCCAGCACGGCCACGGTGCCGCCGGTCATGTATTCGCAACCATGGTCACCCGTGCCTTCCACCACGGCGGTAGCGCCCGAGAGGCGCACGGCAAAGCGTTCACCGGCCACACCGCTGAGGAAGGCTTCACCGGTGGTGGCGCCGTACATCACGGT
>JAYVNF010000284.1:0-13530 GCA_043758575.1 Rhodoferax sp. | reverse complement strand
GTGATGGCGGCAGTCAGCGTGGTCTTGCCGTGGTCAACGTGGCCAATCGTGCCCACATTAACGTGAGGCTTGGTACGTGTGAATTTTTCTTTACCCATGATCGAACTCCGAAAAGTAGTGAGATAAAAACATCTAAAAGCCCTGTGGCCTCACCCCCAAATCTGAGAGTGAGGCCACACAACTGGTGCCCTTTGCGGGAATCGGACCCGCGACCTCTCCCTTACCAAGGGAGTGCTCTACCACTGAGCCAAAAGGGCAAAAACATGTCACTAAAGCAATGCTTTAACTGTGGAGCGGGGTAGGAGAATCGAACTCCTCGCTTTAGCTTGGAAGGCTAAGGTATTACCACTATACGAACCCCGCACAAGACGGGAACGCTAAACAGTCAACACATTCACAGTCAATACATCACTGGTGGAGAGGGCTGGATTCGAACCAGCGTACTCGTAAGAGGGCAGATTTACAGTCTGCTGCCATTAACCACTCGGCCACCTCTCCTAGGTGAGCCACAGATTATGCCACGAAATTATGGCAGCCCGGCTTTCCAGGCATCGGCTTGTGAAAAATGTCCGCATCCGATGAAGGGAAGTGGGGGCCGCATGGCCGACAGGGGCGAAGGGTGATTGGCCTTCAGCACCAGGTGGCGGCTGGCATCTACCAGGGCGCTCTTGCTTTGGGCGTGTGCGCCCCAGAGCATGAAGACAACCGCTTGCGACTGCTGTGACACCTGGCGGATGAGGCTGTCGGTCAATACCTCCCAGCCGCGCTTGGCATGGCTGGCGGGCAGGCACTCCTCCACCGTCAGGCAGGCGTTGAGCAGCAAGCTGCCCGTCTCGGCCCAATGCATCAGGCTGCCACCCGGATAGGGAAACACAGGCGGCGGTGTGCCCCGATCGCGCTGCAGTTCCTTAAAAATATTGCGCAGGGACGGCGGGCAGGCCACGCCGGGCGTCACCGAAAACGCCAAGCCCTCGGCCTGGCCGCGTCCATGGTAGGGGTCCTGACCCAGGATCACGGTGTGCACCGCTTCGGGTGGCGTCAGCAGCAAGGCGCGCAGGGGCTGGGGTGGAAATATCGTTGCACCAGCCTGCAGGCGTTCCTGCAGAAAGGCCCGCAGACCCCGTCCAGTGTCGGATTGAAAGAAATCCTGCACCAGGGGCTGCCAACCGGGCGCTACCGGCCAATCGGCGGGGTCGGCGCTCAGCAACTGGTGGGCCACGGCGGCTCAGCCGAACAACTGCGCCAGCGCCTCACCCGGCTCAGGCGCGCGCATGAAGGCCTCACCGACCAAAAAGGCATTCACGCCGGCCGCGCCCATGCGCAGCACATCGTCACGGCTGTGAATGCCACTCTCGGTGACCAGAATGCGCTCGGTCGGCACCAGGTGGCGCAGGGCCAGGGTGGTGTCCAGCGAGACCTCAAAAGTCTTCAGATTGCGGTTGTTGATGCCCAGCAAGGGCGTCTTGAGCTTCAGGGCGCGCTCCAGCTCGGCCTGGTCATGCACCTCCACCAGCACGGCCATGTCCAGTGCGATGGCGATGGCTTCCATGTCCCGCATTTGCGCATCGTCCAGGCAGGCGGCGATGAGCAAAATGGCATCCGCCCCCATGGCGCGCGACTCGTAGATTTGGTAGGCATCGACCATAAAGTCCTTGCGCAACACCGGCAGCTGGCAGGAGGCACGCGCCTGCTTCAAATAATCAGCACTGCCCTGGAAAAACTCCACATCGGTCAACACCGACAGGCAGGCGGCGCCAAACTCGGCGTAGCTCTGCGCAATGTCGGCGGGAATGAAGTCTTCGCGCAGCACGCCTTTGGACGGACTGGCCTTTTTCACCTCGGCAATCACCGCCGGTTTGCCCTCGCCAATCTTGGCGCGTATGGCGCCCACAAAGTCACGTGTCAGCACGCGTGACTCGGCATCAGCGCGCACCAGCTCCAGCGATTTACGCGAACGGGCCGCTGCTATTTCCTGCCGCTTGACGGCCACAATTTTGTCCAGAATATCGCTCATAGTGTCCTTAGGTTGCCAGTCGGGCAGAGAGTGCCACCAGCGTGTCGAGTTTGGCCTTGGCCGCACCGGATTCGATTGCAGCATAGGCCAGGGCAATGCCCTCTTGCATCCTGGGCGCCACATTGGCTGCGTACAGGGCCACGCCGGCGTTCAGGGCCACGATGTCTCGGGCCGGGCCGGCCTGGTTGTGCAACACACCCAGCAGCATGGCCTTGGAAGTTTCTGCATCCTCCACCTTCAGGGCGCGGTTGCTGGCCATGACCATGCCAAAGTCTTCCGGATGGATTTCGTATTCGCGGATTTCACCATCCTTGAGCTCGCCGACCAGGGTGGCGGCGCCCAGCGACACCTCGTCCATGCCATCGCGACCATAGACCACCACGGCGTGTTCTGCGCCCAGGCGCTGCAGGGCCCGCACCTGGATGCCGACCAGATCCTGGTGGAACACGCCCATCAGAATATTCGGTGCACCGGCCGGATTGGTCAGTGGCCCCAGCAAATTGAAAATCGTCTTGATGCCCATCTCGCGGCGCACCGGCGCCACGTTCTTCATGGCCGGATGGTGGTTGGGGGCGAAGATGAAACCCACACCGGTTTCCGCCAAGCACTGGGCAATCTGCTCCGGCGTAAGGTTGATGCTCACACCCAGCGCCTCCATCACATCGGCGCTGCCGCTCTTGCTGCTGACGCTGCGCCCGCCGTGCTTGCTGACCCGCGCGCCTGCGGCCGCCGCCACAAACATGGCGCAGGTGGAGATGTTGAAGGTGTGCGAGCCATCCCCGCCCGTGCCCACGATGTCCACCAAATGGGTTTTATCGGCCACATCCACCTTGGTGGAAAACTCGCGCATGATTTGCGCCGCAGCGGTGATCTCGCCTATGGTCTCCTTCTTCACGCGCAGGCCGGCGGTAATTGCCGCAATCATCAATTGCGACACCTCACCGGACATGATCTGGCGCATCAGGTGCAGCATCTCGTCGTGAAAAATCTCGCGGTGCTCAATGGTGCGCTGCAGGGCCTGTTGCGGCGTTATGAGGCCTTTGGTGTGGGGCATGAAAAGGCTCCTTAGGTTGTGGGATTGTCGGCGAGGGCCAGCTTGCAGCCGAATGCGATAAACAGCGAACCGGCCACCCGGTCCAGCCAGTGCATGCGTGCCTGCAAGCCGCCGGCCTTTTGCGCCAACCAGACGGCGGCCAGGGCCCAGCCCAGGTTGACCCAGACCGCGTTGAAATTGAAGAGCAGGCCCAGCAGCAAGAAGGCCAGCGGCTTGTGCTCCACCGTGGGGGCAATGAACTGGGGCAGAAAGGCCAGGAAAAACAGCGCCACCTTGGGGTTCAACGCATTGGTCCAGAAGCCGCGCAGGAAGATGGTTTTCAGCGCGCCAGGACCGGCTGCGGTCTTGGTCTGCACGCCAGCGGCATCCCCTGATGCAGCCATGGGCGCACGCGAGAACAGCATGCGCGTTCCCACATACACCAGGTAGCCGGCACCCAGCCACTTCAACAGCGTAAATGCGGTAGCCGACGCCAACATCAGCGCGCTCACGCCCACGGCTGCGGCAAAGATGTGGACAAAGCAGCCGGCCGTAATGCCCAGTGCCGCCATCAAGCCGGCGCGCAGGCCATGACGCAAGGACTGGCTGATGATGTAGAGCACATCCGGCCCCGGCGTCAGGTTGAGCAGCAGGCCGGCGGCGATGAAGAGCAGCAATTGGTCCAGGGACATGGTGCCGCCCTAACGTGCGAAAAACGCGCGCACTGCCGCCACGGCACGGTCCACGCCTGCCGCATCCACATCCAGGTGCGTGACAAAGCGCAGGCGGTACAAACCGGTGATCAGCACGCCCTGGGCCTTAAGGTGCTCCAGCAAGGCCACCGAGCGTTCGCGTGCCGCACCCACCAGGTCCACAAACACAATGTTGGTCTGGGGCGCTTCCACCACTAGGCCGGCTATGCCCTGCAAACCGTCGGCCAGGCGCTGGGCCAGCGCGTGGTCCTCTGCCAGGCGCCGCACATGGTGGTCCAGCGCATGGGAGGCTGCTGCCGCCAGCATGCCGGCCTGGCGCATGCCGCCACCGGCCATCTTGCGGATGCGGTGGGCGCGGGCAATGAAGTCCTTGCTGCCGCACAGGGCCGAGCCTATGGGCGCGCCCAGGCCCTTGCTGAAGCACACGGATGCGCTGTCAAAACAATCTGCAATGGCGCGGGCCTCGGCATACACATCCGATCCGTTTTGCGCCGCCTGCGCGGTGGCCGCATTGAACAGGCGCGCGCCGTCCAGATGGCGATTCAAACCTTTTTCACGCGCCAGGGCGGTGGCCGCCTGCACATAGGCAAAAGGCAGGAGCTTGCCGCCCCAGGTGTTCTCCAGCGTCAGCAAGCGGGTCTTGGCGAAATGCGCGTCATCGGGCTTGATGGCGGCCTCGATATCGGCGAGCGCCAGCGTGCCGTCCGCCTGATGCGCCAGCGGCTGCGGCTGCACGCTGCCCAGCACGGCGGCCCCTCCCCCTTCCCAGCGGTAGGTATGGGCCAACTGGCCCACGATGTACTCGTCACCACGCTGGCAGTGGGCCAGGATGCCGCACAGATTGCTCTGCGTGCCGGTGGGCATGAACAGCACCGCCTCAAAACCCAAGAGCGCTGCAATTTTTTCTTGCAGGGCGTTGACGCTGGGGTCGTCGGCAAAAACATCGTCGCCCAGGGGGGCAGCCGCCATGGCCGCGCGCATGGCGGCCGTTGGTTGGGTGACGGTGTCGCTGCGGAAATCGGCCTTGGCTTGCATGCGCTTCACTCCAAAAAGTTTTTCAGCATGGCGTGGCCATGTTCGGTGAGTATGCTTTCCGGATGGAACTGCACGCCCTCCATGCGCACCGCAAACGGCAGCCCGGTGTGGCGCACGCCCATGATTTCGCCGTCGTCGGTCCAGGCGGTAATTGCGAGTTCCTTGGGACAAGTCGCGCGCTCAATCGCCAGCGAGTGGTAGCGGTTGACCGTGAATTTATCTGGTAGCCCGGCAAACACGCCCTCTTGCGTGGTGGTGATCACCGAGGTCTTGCCGTGCATGAGCTGCTGCGCGCGGATGATGGTGCCGCCCAGTGCCGCACCAATGCTCTGGTGGCCCAGGCAAACGCCCAAAATGGGCAGCTTGCCCATGAAGTGGCGAATCGCCGGCACCGAGATGCCAGCCTCGTTGGGCGAGCAGGGACCGGGCGAGACCACCAGGCGGTCGGGCCGGCGTGCGGCGATTGCTTCCAGCGTGATTTCGTCGTTGCGAAAGACTTCGACCTCGGCACCCAGCTCGCCGAAATACTGGACGATGTTGTAGGTGAAGCTGTCGTAGTTATCGATCATTAACAGCTTGGTTTTGTTCACGGTGCTCATTCCAATCCCTCCTCTACCAGCTCGCTGGCGCGCAGCAAGGCGCGCGCCTTGGCCTCGGTTTCTTTCCATTCCAGCTCGGGCACGCTGTCGGCCACTACGCCGGCGGCAGCCTGCACATACAGGGTCTGGTTTTTGATGATGCCGGTGCGGATGGCAATCGCCACGTCCATGTCGCCGGCATAGCTCAGGTAGCCGCAGGCGCCACCGTAAATGCCGCGCTTGATGGGCTCCAATTGGTCAATCAGCTCCATGGCGTGCACCTTGGGTGCGCCGGTCAAGGTTCCGGCCGGGAAGGTGGCCTTGAGCACGTCCATGCTGGTCATGCCATCCAGCAAGGTGCCTTCGACATTGCTGACTATGTGCATCACATGGCTGTAGCGCTCCACGCAAAAGGCGTCGGTGACCTGCACCGTGCCGGTCTTGGCGATGCGACCTATGTCGTTGCGCGCCAGGTCGATCAGCATCACGTGCTCGGCTCGCTCCTTGGGGTCGTTCACCAGCTCGTGTTCGGCCGCCTTGTCCAGCTCGGGTGTGGCGCCGCGCGGGCGGGTGCCGGCCAGCGGGCGGATCGTGACCTTCTGCTCGCTCACGCCGTCACTCACCACCTGTTCCTGGCGCACCAGGATTTCAGGCGAGGCACCGACCACATGGAAGTCGCTGCCATGGCCATCCGCCCCGCTGAAGTTGTAGTAGTACATGTACGGGCTGGGGTTGAGCGCGCGCAGGGCCCGGTACAGGCTCAGCGGCGACTCGGTGTAGCGCTTCTTGATGCGCTGGCCCACCTGCACCTGCATGAAATCGCCGCCGGCAATCAGCTCCTTGGCGCGCTCCACCGCGGCAATGTAATCGGCCTTGGCAAAGTCGCGCACCGCTTCATGGCTTTGGCTGGGCCGGATCTCGGGCGCCACCACCGCCTGCGCCAGCTGCGCACGCAAGGTGGCCAGGCGCGCGCGTCCCAGGGCAAAGGCATCGGGCATGGCCGGGTCCACATACACAATCAGGTGCAGCTTGCCCGACAGGTTGTCGATGACCGCCAGCTCCTCGGTCTGCAGCAGCAGGATGTCGGGCGTGCCCAACTCATCGGGCGGGCAGCTGTGCTCCAACTTCTTCTCGATGTAGCGCACCGCGTCATAACCAAAATAGCCGGCCAGGCCACCGCAAAAGCGTGGCAGGCCCGGTTCCAGCGCCACCTTGAAGCGGCCCTGGTACTGGGCAATGAAGTCCAGCGGGTTGGCACTGGAGGTCTCGACCACCACGCCGTCACTCACCACTTCGGTGCGGGCCTGGGTACCAAAACCGCTGGCGCGCAATAGCGTGCGTGCCGGCAGGCCGATAAAGCTGTAACGGCCAAAGCGCTCACCGCCAACCACCGACTCCAGCAAAAAGCTGTAGGGGGCGGGCTCGCTGTCGCCGGGCTTGCGGGCCAACTTGAGGTAGAGGGAAAGCGGGGTTTCCAGGTCCGCAAAGGCCTGGGCCATCAGCGGAATGCGATTAAAGCCTTGCGCCTGCAGGGCTTGGAATTGGGTTTCAGTCATCACGGTGCTCGTGCCTTTATCCAGAAATGCAATCGGTACCCCAGGGCGCGGGGTAAGGGGGCGCGTCGCTCAACCGCAGAGGATTGTCAGGTGTGCGGGGGATGTGGCAAACGCGCGGTGCGAGCCCATTGCCCCGGAGGTACGCCGCAATATCAGGCGACGGACGGGGGGATGCGCTCAGCCAAGGCAAGCGAAGTCCGCCAGGGCCAAGCCCCCCGGTCGCTACAACCCGTAATGCTGATGCGGTGAATAAACATGGACCCAGTGTAGCAAAACACAACTACGCTCCACCCCACGTCCTGTCACTTCGTGACTAAGATGGCGATAGCGCCTAAATTCACTGACTTCATGATGATGCCGCCGATTCAATAAGGAACGCAGATGAAACTCAGCCTGAAACTCCCACTGGCATTTGCCCTGGCCCTGTCCCTGCTGCTCAGCGGTGCACTGTTTGGCATCTGGAAGCTCAACACCGCGGTGAACGGCTTTGAGGTGGACGTGCTGCAGCAGGTCACAGCACAAAACAAGGGCGCCGAAATTGCCTCGCACTTTGCGGTCGCCATCCAGGAATGGAAAAACACCTTGCTGCGCGGCGCGGACCCCAAAGACTTGGAAAAGTACTGGGCCGCCCACCAAAAGGCGATGGGGGAAGTGCAGACGCGTATCCAGGAGCTGAACACACTGGTAGACGCCCAAAGCGTGGCGCGCCCTCTGGTGACCCGGTTGCGCGGCGAGATGGAGGCGACCCAGGCTGGCTATGCCGCGGCGTTTGAAGCCTACAAGGCCGCCAACAACAACCCGGCGGCGGGCGACGAGGCCGCCAAGGGCAAGGACCGGGCCGCTGCCGCCACCTTGAATGAACTGCGCACCGCGCTCACGGCCGCCGAGGCGACGGCCTCGCAAAGCGCCTCCAGCGGCGCCCGCCTGGCCACCCGGGTGGCGATTGGGGTCATGCTGCTGATTGCCGCAGCCACCCTGGTGGGCAGCGTCTGGTTGAGCCGCCAGATCACCGCTGCCTTGCACAAAGCCGTGCAACTGGCCGACCGCGTGGCCCATGGCGACCTGAGCACACGTGCCGACACGCGCGGAAGCGACGAAGTAGCCGATCTGATGCGTTCACTGGACGCCATGCAGCAGAACCTGGCCACCCTGGTGGCGCGCGTGCGCCAGGGCTCCGAGAGTCTGGCCAATGCCAGCAGCGAAATTGCCCAGGACAACCACGACCTCTCCACGCGCACCGAACAACAGGCCGCCGCCTTGCAACAAACCACCTCCAGCATGGCCGAGCTTGGCGCCACCGTCAGCCACAGCGCCGACAGCGCGCGCCAAGCCAACCAGCTCGCCACCAATGCCTCCAGCGTGGCGGTGCGCGGCGGTGAGGTGGTGGGCCAGGTGGTGGAAACCATGAAGGGGATCAATGACAGCTCGCGCAAGATTGCCGACATCATCAGCGTCATCGACGGCATCGCCTTTCAGACCAATATCCTGGCCCTGAACGCTGCCGTGGAAGCGGCACGCGCCGGTGAGCAGGGGCGCGGCTTTGCCGTCGTGGCCTCCGAGGTGCGGGCGCTGGCGGGCCGCTCGGCCGAGGCTGCCAAGGAAATCAAGACCCTGATAGGCGCCAGCGTAGAGCGGGTGGAGCACGGCAGCGCCCTGGTCGACCAGGCCGGTGCCACCATGAGCGATGTGGTGGCGGCGATCCGGCGCGTCGGCGAGATCGTGGGCGAGATCAGCTCGGCCAGCGCCGAGCAAAGTGCCGGCGTGGCCCAGGTCGGTCAGGCAATTGCACAGATCGACCGGGCCACCCAGCAAAATGCCGCGCTGGTGGAACAAATGGCAGCGGCGGCCAGCGGCCTGAGCGGCCAGTCCTCGGATCTGGTGGGCGCGGTGGCCGCCTTCAAGCTGGGGGCGGGCGCCCAGGCGGCGCCCGCAGCGCGCCTGCATGCGCCCCCAAGCACCAGCCCCCGTGCGCGTGCGGCGGCCCTGTCGGCCAAGCCGGCACCGCGCCAGCTCAGCGCGGGCGGCAACAGCAGCGTCGCGCAAACCGTGGCGCAGCCAACCAAGGCCAAACTGCCAGCCGCCGCGCCCAGGCCCCTGCCCCAGGCGGCGCCCAGGCTGACGGCAGCCCCGGCCCCAAAGCCAGCGCCAGCGCCAGCACCCAAACCCGCAGCGGCGGCGGCCGATGACGAATGGGAAACCTTTTAAGCTTTTAGTACCCTGGCCGGCCTGAATCAGGCTGCCAGCTCCAACCGCATGGCGTCGATTACCGCCTTGTAGTCCGGCTTGCCAAAGATGGCGCTGCCGGCCACAAAGGTGTCGGCACCGGCGTCGGCGACGCGGCGGATGTTGTCGGTCTTGATACCGCCATCCACTTCCAGGCGAACATCCTTGCCGCTGGCCGTGATGCGCCGGCGCACGTCCTCGATCTTGCGCAACGCCGAGTCGATGAAACTCTGGCCGCCAAAGCCGGGGTTGACACTCATGATCAGCACCAGGTCGATGTCATCGATCACCCAGTCCAGCACATCCAGCGGCTCGGCCGGGTTGAACACCAGGCCGGCCTTCACGCCCTTGCTTTTGATGGCCTGGATGCTGCGGTGCACATGGCCGCTGGCGTCCGGGTGGAAGCTGATCAGATCGGCTCCGGCCTCGGCAAAACCGGCGGCCAGGGCGTCCACCGGTGAGATCATCAAGTGCACATCAATCGGCACGGCGACACCGGCGGCGGTCTTGGCATGCGGTTTCACGGCGGCACAAACCATGGGGCCGAAGCTCAGGTTGGGCACATAGTGGTTGTCCATCACGTCAAAGTGGATCCAGTCGGCACCGGCCTGGATGACGTTGCTCACCTCCTCACCCAGGCGGGCAAAGTCGGCGGAAAGAATGGAGGGGGCAATGCGAAAGGTCATGGTAGGGCGTAAAAGGCTGGAAAGACAGGCAAGTGAGGGAAAAGGAGATTCGGAGCAGGATTCCTGCGGCGCTATTTTCGCAGTTAGCATTGCGCCATGCCCAAGTATGAATTTCTGGTGGAAGTCGCACCACAGTACCTGCCCGACCAAAGCAGCCCGGAGGAGGACCTGTACGTCTTCGCCTACACCATCACCGTGAGCAATACCGGCGAGGTGGCGGCGCAGCTGATTTCGCGCACCTGGAACGTCAACGACGCCAACGGCCATACCGAAAAAGTGCGTGGCCTGGGCGTGGTCGGCCAGCAGCCGCTGCTCAAACCGGGACAGTCCTTCGAGTACACCAGCGGCACCCGCCTGCGCACGCCCACCGGCACCATGCACGGCAGCTTTTTCTGCGTCGCCGAAGACGGCGAGAAGTTCGACGCCGATGTGCCCATGTTCGTGCTGGACGCCCTCAGCGGCGACCACGGCCTGGGCAAATCGCGCACCCTGCATTAACGGGCGCGGCGGCGCAGGTAGCAGTCCATGGCAACCGCGGCCAGCATCCGTAGCGCGCAACCCTCCAAGACCATGGGCGAGTTCGACCTGATCCGGCGCTTTTTCACCCGACCCACGCCACGCGCGGTGCTGGGCGTTGGTGACGACTGCGCCCTGCTGCAGCCCGCCCCCGCCATGCAACAGGCCATCTCCACCGACATGCTGGTGAGCGGGCGCCACTTCTTCCCCGACGTGGACCCTTACGCACTGGGCCACAAAGCCCTGGCGGTGAACCTGAGCGACCTGGCCGCCTGTGGTGCCAGCCCGGTGGCCTTCACCCTGGCCTTGGCCCTGCCAGACAGCAACCCGACGTGGCTGGAGCCTTTCTCCCAAGGCCTGCTGGCGCTGGCCGATGCCCATGGCTGCGAACTAATTGGCGGCGATACCACCCAAGGCCCGCTGAATATCTGCATCACCGTGTTCGGTGAAGTGCCGCACGGCCAGGCCCTGCTGCGCAGCGGCGCCCGCGCCGGTGATGACGTTTATGTCAGCGGCAGCCTGGGCGAGGCCAGTCTGGCGCTGGCGCAGCTGCTGTGGCAGCGACAAGACACGCAGGCGCGCAGCGCTGCCACCGCGCCCTCCGTGCTGCTGGACGCCACCGACCTGGCCCTGGCGCGCCAGCGCCTGGAGCAGCCCACGCCGCGGGTGGCGCTGGGACTGGCGCTGCGCGGCATTGCCACGGCAGCAGCCGACATCAGTGACGGCCTGCTGGGCGATCTGGGCCACATCCTGGAACGCTCCCGGGTCGGTGCCAGCCTGGAGACTGCGCTGGCACTGGGCCTGCTGCCACGCCAGGGCTACAGCGCCACGGGGGCCGCCCTGCTGGCCAGCGCGGCACTGCGCCCCACTGTGCTGCAGCATGTGCTCAGCGGTGGCGATGACTACGAGCTGGTGTTTACGGCGGCGCCAGAACAACGCGCAGCCGTGCAAGCCGCCGCGCACAACAGCCGCACGCCGGTCACGCGCATCGGGCAGATCGACGCCGAGCCGGGTTTGCGTTTGTGCGAGCCCGATGGCAGCTTGCTGCAGCACCAATTTGCCTCGTTTGACCACTTCGCCGGCGGCTGAAGAGCACGGCTGGCCCGCAGCGCACCAGCCTCAGGCCTGACCCGAGAGCTGCTCCTGGATGCCGGGCGGTGCAGCCCGGCGCAAAAAGTCGGCCAGCGTCTTGCCGGCCTCGTCCCTGAACTGCCCGGCGGTCCCCTGCAGCGCCACCAGCTCCTGCATGCGGTCCAGGCGAAAGCTGCGAAAGTCGGCGCGCTCTTCGCACCAGGCCGCCAGGGTCCAGACTCGGCCCCAGTAAAAACAACCCAGCGGACGCACCGTGCGCAGGCTGCTGACTTGGTCTGCATCAATATAGGCAAAGCGCAGCTTGCATTGGGCCTGCGCGGCTTCGCGCAAGGTCTGCAGCGTGGCCTGCACGGCCGGCTCCAGCCCCACCGGGGGCGCATAAATCGCCATGCTTTGTGCCGCCACCCGCGCTGCCAGCGGCAGCACCGAGAGAATTTTTCCCAGTGCCACCTGCGAGGCCTGGGCCAGGGCCGGGTCCTGCCAGACCTGGGCCATGCGAACAGAGGCCGCCAGGGCGCGAGCCTCGTCGTGCGTGAACATCAGCGGCGGCAAGTCAAAGCCCGCGCCCAGGCGGTAGCCCACGCCGGCCTCGCCCTCTATGGGCACGCCCTGGTGCTGCAGGTCGGCCACATCGCGGTACACCGTGCGCTCGGACACCTCCAGGCGTCGCGCCAGAAAGGCGGCCGTGGTCAGCCGACGCCCGCGTATGAGCTGGACGATTTGGAACAGGCGGTCAGCGCGGCGCATGGTGGCTTAAGGGCTGTCAATCAGCGAGCCCATGATACGAGGCCTGGTCGTGCAAACCCAGCCGCTGCAAATCCGCCCGCATGGCCTGGGCAATCAGCCGCATGTCATGGTCGCTGACGGCAAACAGGCCGAAGCGGAATTTGGCGCCCCAGCGGCTGCGGTCTTCCACAAATTCGAAGTGGTCCAGCAGCGGCGCAATCGCGGCCTCCTGGGCCGGCACATAGTCCACGGCGCGGCGAAACGGCACAAAGCCACCGCCCATGTCATGGGCATAGGGCGCGCCGGGGGACACCCGGCCAATCGAGACAAAGCTTTGCAGCCGGTCTTTGCCTCCCATGATGGTGGCCGGCGCGTAGTAGCTGACCCGGTCGCCCGGCTGCATGCGTTGGAGCGGCGCGCATTTTCCGTGGCAGACCTGCATGAAGCCGCCAGTCGCCTCTGCACAGCCGCGCCGGGCATGTTCGGCGCTGGCCACGGCAATCCAGTTCTTGGGCATGGCGCTCTCCTCAGGCCATGGCGTGCAGACCGACGCGGTTGCCATCCAGATCGGTGATGTGGGCCATAAAACCAATGCCCGGGGGCAGCGCCTGGCGCGGCAAAGCCACGCTGGCGCCCAGGGCCACAGCGCGCTGCAGGGCCGCGTCCAGAGAGGGTGAAGCATCCAGGTAGACCAGGGTGCCGCCGGCCGAGGGCGGGGCCACGCCGGGCCCCATCATGAGTGCACCACCGGCACCGCCCTGCTCGGCATCAAAGGCGAACACGGCACGCTGGGCCGGGCCCACCGTCTCGTGGCGCATGGGCCGCTGCAGCAGCGCTTCGTAAAAAGCCTGGGCACGTTCTATGTGGGTGGTGGGGATAACAAACCAGCTGATGGCATTTTTCATTTCGCATTCCTTGTGTGGGTGAAGGACTGCATGCTGCGCCAGGGCTGCTGACAACGCTATGTCAGCAGCCTGTACCGCAACGTCCGGGGTCTTGGATAATCCCTGCATGCAAGACCTCCGCGCCGCCGACCCCATTGATGTGCAAGTCACCGTGTTCCCGGAAGACCCGGGCCAGCCCGCACCCATGGCGCGTCCCAGTGTGGGCTTCATGCTCTCGCATCCGGCGCACTGGTTTGCCCTGGGTTTTGGCTCCGGCCTGTCGCGCATTGCGCCGGGCACCTCGGGCACGCTGTGGGCCTGGGTCGCATATGTGGTGTTGTCGCGCTGGCTGGACGCCGCCGCCTGGGGGCTGCTGATTGCGGCATCGCTGCCACTGGGCTGGTGGGCCTGCACGGTCACGGCGCGCCATGTGCGCGTGCTAGACCCCGGCAGCATTGTCTGGGACGAAGTAGT
>JAYVNF010000283.1:0-13607 GCA_043758575.1 Rhodoferax sp. | reverse complement strand
CCCGGGGTTGGAGCAGCGAGCTGATCCAGGTGCAGTGCACGCAGGCGCAAGCACCCGGCGAGTGAACTGCCCATAAAAAAACGGGCCGCGTGGCCCGTTTTTCATTCGCGTGTGTTGCGTCCCTATTCGGACTTGAAGAGTGCCGCCACCTTGCGCTTGGGCTTGATGTTGGCCGACACGCTGCGCACGGCAGGTCGCGCCGCAGATTCCCAGGACGGAGCCGCATCCGCAGCTGCGCTGGGCTCGTAGGGCTTGTCAAAGAAAGGGTCGCGCGACACCGGAATCGGGCGCGAATACTGGTTGCGCCCATCGCTGCCGCCGGCACGGCGCTCGGTACCGCGGCCACCGGTGCGCAACTCAGCGCGAACCTCGCCACGCCCCTCACTGCGGCTGTCGTCACGGGGTTCGCTGCGCGATCCACTACGCGGCGCGCTGCGGCCGTTGTCGCCACCTTCGCTGCCACCGTCTTCGTGGTACATGCGGCGGCCGTCGTTGATGCGGCCTTGCTTGCGGATATCGGGCTGGTCTTCGTCAAACTCCAGCGCTTCGATTTCGATCTTGGTCTTGATCAGCTTCTCGATGTCGGCCACCAGGCGGGCGTCGTTGCCGCCACCCACAAAGCTCACGGCCAGGCCGGAGGCGCCGGCACGGCCGGTGCGGCCAATGCGGTGCACGTAATCTTCGGCATTGAAGGGCACATCGAAATTGAACACCGCCGGCACGTCCTTGATGTCCAGGCCGCGCGCGGCCACATCGGTACAGACCAGCAGATCGACCTCGCCCTTTTTGAAGGCGTCCAGGGCCTTCAGGCGCTCGTCCTGGCTCTTGTCGCCGTGCAGGGCGGTGGTCTTCAAACCCTCGCGCTCCAGCGAGCGGGCCAGGCGGGCACAACCCAGTTTGCTGTTCACAAACACAAAGGCCTGTTTCAGGTTGCGGGTTTTCAGAATCTGGTGCAGGGCGTGCCGCTTGCCGTCTTCATTGACGCTGTAGAAATGCTGTTCCACGGTGGAGGCGGTGGCATTGGAGCGCGCCACTTCAATGGTGACCGGGTTTTGCAGGTAGCTGCTGGCCAGGCGCTTGATCTCGGGCGAGAAAGTGGCCGAGAACAGCAGGGTAATGCGCTGCTTGGGCAGGTAGGACAGGATGCGCTGCAGGTCCGGCAGAAAGCCGATGTCCAGCATGCGGTCGGCCTCGTCCAGCACCACGTACTCGACCTGGTTCAGCACCGCGGTCTTGGCTTCGATATGGTCCAGCAAGCGTCCCGGTGTAGCCACCAGTACTTCAACACCGGCTTTGAGCTCCAGGGTTTGCGGCTTCATGTCCATGCCACCAAACACCACGGCGCTGCGCAGGTTGGTGTACTTGGCGTAGAGCTTGACCTGCTGCGCCACCTGGTCAGCCAGTTCGCGTGTGGGCAGCAGCACCAGGGCGCGCACCGGGTGGCGCGCGGGCGAGGTGGAGGGGTTCTCGTGCTTCATCATGCGCTGCAACAAGGGCAGGGCAAAAGCGGCGGTCTTGCCGGTGCCGGTCTGGGCGGCGCCCATCACGTCACGGCCTTGCAGCACCACGGGAATAGCCTGGGCCTGGATCGGCGTCATCGACTCGTAGCCCATTTCGGCCACGGCACGTGCCAGGGGTGCGGCCAGCTGCAGCTGGGCAAAGGCCATGACCGGGGTGTCCTGGGTCAGGCCGCTGGAGTCGACGGCGGTCTCGGGGGCCGCAGTGGCGGCGGGAGTTGCGGTCGGGGCGAAGGAATTAAGTTCTGTATTCAAGTCGGTACGGCATAGCCAAACAGTGCGCTATCCATCCGATAGCAGGGTGCCCCAAGGCTTGGGGGCAAACCCGCATTATCCGCCATTGCGCGCTTTACAGGTTTTTGCTGGCGAAAGTGTCGCAGTTTTTCACCAGTCCACTCTGCATACCGGCGTTGAACCAGTGCTGGCGCTGGGCACTGGTGCCGTGGGTAAAGCTCTCGGGCACAACCCGCCCGCCGCCCGCGCCCTGCAGGGCGTCGTCACCAATTTTGGCGGCAGCATTCATGGCCTCTTCCACGTCACCGGACTCCAGAATCTGGCGCGAGGCCTGGGCATGGTTGGCCCAGACACCGGCCAGACAGTCGGCCTGCAGCTCCAGGCGCACGCTCAGGGCGTTGTACTTGACCTCGCTCACCTGGCTGCGCATCTGCTCCATCTTGGCGGAAATGCCCATCAGGTTTTGCACATGGTGGCCGACCTCATGGGCAATCACGTAGGCCTGGGCAAAGTCGCCGGGCGCACCGAGCTGGTTTTTCAGGGTTTCGTAAAAACCCAGGTCGATATAGACCTTGTGGTCAGCCGGGCAGTAAAACGGCCCCATGGCCGACTCGCCCCGGCCGCAGCCCGTGGTGGTGGCACCGCGAAACAGCACCAGGTGAGGCTTCTCATAGGTCTTGCCGTTCTTGGCAAACACATCGGTCCAGACGTCTTCGGTATTGGCCAGCACGGTAGAGACAAAGGCGGCGGCGCGGTCATCGGCCGGTGGGCGTTGGTTGGATGGTTGCTGCTGCACCTGGCTGTTGGGCATGCTGCCGCCCTGCAGCAGGCTCAGAATGGTGAGCGGGCTGATGCCCAGGGCCCAGCCGCCCAGCAGGGCCACCACTATGACGCCCACGCCCATGCGGCGTCCGCCCAGCAGGGCACCCAGCAGGTTGCCGCCACCACCGCCCATGCCCCCGTCCGAGCCGGAACGGCGGTCTTCCACATTGTCCGACTGGCGGTCACCTTCCCATTTCATGGTGTGTCCTTTGGGTTGTGGATGTTCAAGCCTTGGGCAGGGTCACGCCGACCTGGCCCTGGTATTTGCCACCTCGGTCCTTGTAGGAGACCTCACAGACATCGTCCTTGTCGCTCTCGAAGAACAGCACCTGGGCGCAGCCTTCGCCAGCGTAAATCTTGGCCGGCAGGGGTGTGGTGTTGGAAAACTCCAGCGTCACATAGCCTTCCCACTCGGGCTCAAACGGTGTCACGTTGACGATGATGCCGCAGCGCGCATAGGTGCTTTTGCCCAGGCAGATGGTGAGCACATTGCGCGGGATGCGAAAGTACTCCAGGGTGCGGGCCAAAGCAAAGCTGTTGGGCGGGATGATGCATACGTCGTCGTGGAAGTCGACAAAGCTTTTTTCATCGAAGTTCTTGGGGTCGACCACGGTGCTGTGGATGTTGGTGAAGACCTTGAATTCCGGTGCGCAGCGGATGTCGTAGCCGTAGCTGCTGGTGCCGTAAGAGATGATTTTCTGGCCGTCGCGCTGGCGGATCTGGCCCGGCTCAAAGGGTTCAATCATTCCGGTGGTTTCGGCCATGTGGCGAATCCACTTGTCGCTTTTGATACTCATGGGGATCAGCTCCTAAATTGGAGTCGATTGTAAGCAGGGGCGCTCAGGGGGATGCCTGCGAAATTACCGTGCGCTCCACCAGCCGGTCATCCCCCAACACAATCATGGAGAACAACAGCTCATCCAGGTTGGAGGCCAGCGCCGTCTTGCGCGCAAGCAATGGCGTGGCCTTGGGGTTCAGCACCACAAAGTCCGCCTCACAGCCCGGCAGCAGATTGCCCACGATCGGCTGACCATCCACACCCTTGACGCCCAGTACCGCACCGGCACCGGCCGTGTGCTGCCACCACAAGTGTTGCGGCGACAGGGACAGGCCTGGCTTGGTCTGGCCCTCGCGCCCCACGTAATAGGCCGCCAGCATGGTGTGGAACGGGCTGAAGCTGGTGCCCCCACCCACATCGCTGGCCAGGCCGTAGCCAAAGCCGATGCGGTCGGCGCCGGCGTAGTCAAAAAAACCGCTGCCCAGAAACAGATTGCTGGTCGGGCTCACCGCCGCACTGGCGCCGGTGTCGCGCATCAGGGCGCGGTCATCGTCATCGAAGTGGATGCAATGGGCGTAGACAGCGCGCTCGCGCATCAGGCCGAAGTCGGCATAGGTGGCCAGGTAGCTGGGCGACTGGGGAAAGAGTGCGCGCGCCCAGGCGATCTCATCCTTGTTCTCGGCCACATGGGACTGGATCCAGACATCTTGATAGCGCGCGGCCAGCTCGCCGGCACCGCGCAACTGGGCATCGGTGCTGGTGGGTGCAAAACGCGGGGTGATGGCATAGCCCAGGCGGCCCTTGCCGTGCCAGTGGTGGATCAGGGCCTCGCTATCGAGCAGGCTTTGCAGGGTGGCGTCCACATGGCCGCCGGGGGACTGCTGGTTCAGCAAATCGGCTGGGGCGTGGCGGTCCATCAGGCACAGGCCGGTGATCAGACGCAGGCTGCGCGCCTGCGCTTCGGCAAACAGGGCGTTGACAGAGGCGGTGTGCGAGGTGGCAAAGGCCAGCGCCGTGGTGACACCGTTGCGCTGCAGCTCGTCCAGAAAAAAGCCTGCACTTTCTGCGCTGTAGTCGATCGAGGCAAAACGCTTTTCTTCCGGGAAGGTGTAATTCTCCAGCCAGGGCAGGAGGCCGCTGGCGGGCGAACCTATGACATTGGTTTGCGGAAAGTGCACATGCAAATCGACAAAGCCCGGGGCGATGATGCGACCGCTCAGATCCTCTTGCGGCACCTGGGCATAGCGCGGCGCCAGCGCACGCCAGGCGCCAATGGCTTGCACCACCTGCAGGCCGGTGGCGTCAGTCCCGACCACCAGAAGGCCATCTTCTTCATAACGGGCCTGGGCCGGCCCCTCGCTGTGCGGGGCGAACCAGAGTAGGGAGGCGCGGTAGGCTTTCATGCCGCTAGCTTACTGGCAGTCCGGGGGCCAAGCCATAGCCAGACACAGATAAACCCCATGCGCAAAGGCATATCGGTGTGCTGCCCTGGGCCCATGACCGGCAGCCAATTTTTGGCCACCGTGTAAGAAGGCAAGGGGCACATCGACTCACGCTTACCTGGTCATCAACGGTCGGGCATTCATCAACCAACTTAGGATTTCACATGGAATACAAAACCACCGGTATCGCATTGGCCACTGCAGCAGCCGCCATCTTCGCCATGGGCGCATTCACTGCACCCGCCAGCTTCGCCGCCGACATGGGCGTGCAGTGCGTGGGCGCCAACAGCTGCAAGGGCACATCCGAGTGCAAGACCGCCAAGAATGACTGCAAGGGCATGAACTCCTGCAAGGGCCAGGGCTGGGTCAGCAAGTCCAGCGCTGCGGACTGCAAGGCCGCTGGCGGCATGGTCGGCAAGTAACTTCCAGGCAACTCCTACAGGAGCATGGCGAGGGCGGGGCCACACCGGTCCCAGCCCTTGCCCTGCACACACCATGGCATCTGCACTGAACGGTTTTGGTCTGGGCTTGCGCACCGAGCACTACCAGGACTTTGTGTCCACGCCCCAGCGCGTGGACTGGCTGGAAATCATCTCCGAAAATTTCATGGTGCAGGGTGGCAAGCCCCTGCACTATCTGGACCGCATACGTCAGGATTACCCCATGGTGATGCACGGCGTCTCGCTGTCCATAGGCAGCAGCGACCCGCTTGACTTCGACTACCTGCGCCAGCTCAAAACACTGGCACAAAGGGTGCAGCCGGCCTGGATTTCTGATCATCTGTGCTGGACCGGCAGCGGCAACCTGAACCTGCACGACTTGCTGCCCCTGCCCTACACGCGCCAGACCCTGCGCCGTGTGTGCAGCCAGATCGGCCAGGTGCAGGACTTTCTGGGCCGGCCACTGGTGGTGGAAAACCCGTCTTCTTACGTGCAGTTCCGCTGCGACGAAATGAGCGAATGGGGCTTTATCCGCGAGATGGTGCAAATCAGCGGCTGCGAGCTCTTGCTGGACGTCAACAACGTCTATGTCAGCAGCGTCAACCATGGTTTTGACCCCCACACCTTCATAGACGCCATGCCTGCGGCCAGCGTGCGCCAGATCCATCTGGCCGGTCATGAAGACCATGGCAGCTACCTCATCGACACGCATGACCACCCGGTGGTCGATCCGGTCTGGGACCTGTATGCCTACACCCTGGAGCGCTGTGGCTGGGTGCCCACCATGGTTGAGCGCGACGACCACATTCCGCCCCTTGCCGAACTGGTACACGAGCTGGACCAGGCCCGCTGCATTGCCCAACGGGTGGCGCAGGCCGAGCGCGCAGGCTGCCCCGCATGAGCACGCTGGCCGCACTGCAACAGCGTTTCATGCAGCAGGTGCTGCGCGGAGAAGCCGATGCGCCCATGGCTGCCGCTGCGCCAGGCACGAAGGACACTGCCTGCTACAGCGATGTCACCGGCCACATGGACATCTACATCCACGCCTACCAGGGCCGCGTGCGCCAGGCCCTGGCCAGCAACTTCCCGGTGCTGCACCGGGCCCTGGGTGACCAAGCCTTTGGTGCGCTGGCCCGCGCCTACTGCACGGCCCGCCCCTCACAGCACCGCTCGATCCGCTGGCTGGGCGATGGCCTGACGGATTTCTTGGCGGCAGATCCCGCGCTGCTGCCCCACCCGGCTCTGCTGGACCTTGCCCGCATGGACTGGGCCATGCGGGCGGCCTTTGACGCCGCCGATGCCGCGCCGCTGCAAATGGAAGACCTGGGCCGTGTGGCCGCAGCCGACTGGCCAGCCCTGACCTTTACCGCCCTGCCCAGCCTGCAGCTGCTCGAACTGCAATGGGGGGTGGAAGGCCTGTGGCACGCGCTGCATGCCGATGCCCAGGCCCACACCGAGGCGCCTGAGCACGCGCAGCATGCCATGGTGATCTGGCGTGCGCAGCTGGAATGCCGCTGGCGCACTGTGGATGCCACCGAGCTGCTGGCCTTGGGCCTGTTACAACAAAAGGCCTGCTTTGCTGAGCTGTGCGAGGCACTGCGACACGCGGGCACAGAGCAGGCCGCACAGAGGGCTGCCGAACTGCTGAGAACCTGGGTGGCCGAGGGCCTGCTGGCCCGGCCTTGAAGCGGGCTTGGTTCAGACCAGCTGGCGCTCCGACAGCTCCAGCGCCGCGTTCAGTGCCAGCATGAATTCGTCCACCTTGATGGGCTTGGTCAGGTAGCGCAAAAAGTCGGCGTCTTCACCCTTCTTGATGTCGCGCTGCATGGCATTTGCGCTCAGGGCCAGCGCCGGGATGTGCGCCGTCAAGGCGTCTTCGCGCAGCAGCTTGAGGGTCTCGAAACCGCTGATGCCGGGCAGGTTGATGTCCAACAAAATCACATCCGGCAAGGCCGCCCGGGTCATGGCGATGCCCTTGAGCCCGTCGGTGGCGGTCAGCAGCCGGATGGACGGATAGCGCTCTATGATTTTTTGCACCAGCGTCATGTTTGCCGGGTTGTCCTCCACATAGAGCAGAGTGCGCGCCTTGGCCTGGCCCGGTGCGGGGGTTTGGGTCAGCATCACCTGGTTGCTGTGCAGCACCACCACCGGCGCGTCCACCATGGGCAGCTCGAACCAGAACGCACTGCCCTCGCCCACGCTGCTTTGCACACCCAAGGCACCCCCATCAGCTCCACCACCTGCTTGGCCACGACCAGGCCGATGCCGGTGCCCTCGACGCCGCTGCCCTCCTGGCCCAGGCGGTTGAAGGCCTGGAACAGCTGGGCCTGCTGGTCTTCGCGCAGCCCCAAGCCGGTGTCGCGGATGCTGACCCGCACATGCCCATGGGCCTGCAGGGCACAGCTGACATCCACCCGTGCCCTGTTCAATGTTGTACTTGATGGCGTTGGTGAGCAGGTTGATGAAGATCTGTTTGAGCCGGGTGTGGTCGGCCAGCACGTAATGCGGCACTTCGACTTCGGGAAACACCAGGCCGATGCCGTGTTGTTGGGCCATCGGCTCGAACATGCTGCGGCATTCGGTCAGCACCGCGCCCAGCAGCACCGGTTCGGTGGACAGCGGTACCTGTCCGGACTCGATTTTGGTCAGGTCCAGGATTTCGTTGATCAGCTTGAGCAAGTGCCAACCGGCACGCAGGATTTGCGCAATGCTTTCGAGCTGGCGCGGCGCCGGCGGCGGCGACTCCGACTCCATCAGCTGGGCAAAGCCCAGAATGGCGTTGAGCGGGCTGCGCAACTCGTGGCTCATGCTGGAGAGGAAATCCGACTTGGCCAGATTGGCCTTTTCGGCCAGCGAGCGCGCGCTCTCCAGCTCCACGGTTTTTTCTTCCAGCACGCGGTCAAAGAGCTTGCGCTCGGTGATGTCGCGGGCGGCGGCAAACACGCCCTGCAAGGTCCGCTCGCGGTCGTAAAAAGTGGTGGCGTTGTAGGACACCACGGTTTCATTGCCATCGCGCGAGCGCGCCGTGAGTTCGTAGTTGCTGACCTTCTTTTCACTCAGCACCCGGTTGATGCCCATCTCGGCGCGCTCGGGGTCGGTGAAGTGGTTCTTGAAGGGCGCACCGATCAGCTCGTCGCGGGTGCAGCCAGTGAGCACTTCCATCTGCTGGTTGACGTCGGTGATGATGCCCTGTGGATCGGTGGTCATGATGGCGTCCACATTCGACTCTAACAGCGAGCGGGTGTAGTACTGCTGGTCGCGCAGGCGCTGCGCCAGCAGCTTTTGCTCGGCCTCGATCTGCTTGCGCGCGGTGTTGTCGGTGCCAATCAGCAGGTAGCCGATGATGCCGCCCTCGGCATCGCGCAGGGCCGTGACCGAGACCACGGCGGGCAAGCGGCTGCCGTCCTGGCAGATGTAGGTGAGTTCGTAAATGTCTTCAATGCCACGCGAGGCCTTGAACACAAGGGCCTCAAAGCCGGGCGCAATCGGCGTGCCGAGCTCGGCGCTCAGGGTCTTGGCGCGCGCAATCACTTCCAGCGGATCGGAAATTTCCGCTGGCGTGATCTTGTTTATCACGTCCGCTGCGGCGTAGCCCAGCATGCGCTCGGCACCTACATTGAAAATCTGGATCACGCCCTGGGCATCGGTGGCGATGCTGGAAAAATTGGCGCTGTTGAAGATGGCCGCCTGCAGCGCACCGGCCTTGATCAGCGCATCCTCGGCCTGCTTGCGCGCGGACAGGTCGCGCAGGCTGGCGGTGTAATGGCATTCGCCGGCCAGCCACATGGTGTTGAGCGACATCTCCAGCGGGAACTGACTGCCGTCCTGGCGCCGCCCCTGGGCCTCGCGCACCGGCGCGTCCCCTGCCGGCGCTGTCACAGTCTTCGGCCTGGAACTCCGGGATCAGCTCGCGGATGTGCTTGCCCACCAGCTCCAGGGCCGTGTAGCCAAACATTTTTTCCACCGACGGATTCACCGTCTCCACTAACAGGCTGTGGCCATGCAGCGTCAGAATGCCGTCGACCACGGTGTTCAGAATGGTCTGGATCAGCACCGTGCTATCGCGTGCCTTTTGCTGCACCCCATATTCTTCGGTGACATCGCGAAACACCAGCACCGCGCCTATGACCTGGCCATCACGGGCGCGGATCGGGGCGCAGCTGTCTGCGATATCGTATTCGCGGCCATCGCGTGCAATCAGCACGGTGTGGTTGGCCAGGCCCTGCACCGTGCCGTGCAGCAAGGCTTCCAGCACCGGGTTGACTACCAGTGCACGGCTGGTTTTGTTGACGATGCGCAAAATGGTTTCGATCTTCTGGCCACGGGCCAGCTCCATGCTCCAACCGGTGAGTTGCTCGGCCAGCGGGTTGAGGCTGGTGACGCGGGACTGGTCATCGGTGGTGATGACACCGTCACCAATCGAACTCAGGGTCACCGCCAGCTGTTCCTCGCTGATCTGCAGGGTACGGTTGGTGTCCTGCAATTGCTGGTTGAGCAGCTCCTGCATGTCCAGCAAATGCCGGGTCTCCAGATGCAGCAAATGGCTCTGGCGCTGCAGGCCCTGGCGGTAGATCAGGTAGGCCAGGCTAAGTGCGGCCAGCAGCCCCAGCAGGCTGGCCGCCACCATCAGGCCAAACATGGTGCGCAGCTGGGTCTGGTAGTCGGCCTCGTGCTGTGCCAAAACCTTCTGCTCGATCTCTATGAAGGCCTGCATGCGTGCGCGTATGGCGTCCATCAGGCGCTTGCCCTCGCCACTGCCGACGATGCGCAAAACTTCGGCATCCTTGTGGGCCCGTCGCAGCTCGATGACGTGGCTCAGCTCGGCCAGTTTGGCATCCACCAGGGGCGCCATGGCCTGCAGTTGCTGGGCGGCGTCTTCGGCTTGCACCAACTGCTGCAACTGCTGCAATTGCGCGGCCAAGCCCTCGCGCACGGCCAAATAGGGTTGCAAAAACGTTTCGTTGCCGGTGACCAGAAAGCCACCCTGACCGGTCTCCGCGTCTTTGAGTGCGGACAGAAAGTTGTCGCCCGCGGTGATCACCGTCAGGGCATGTCTTTGGGCAACTGCCGCGCTGCCAATCTGGCGGTAGGTCCAGAAGCTGAGTGCGGTACCCAGGGCCAGCAGCGCGGCGGCAAGCAGCAGCGCTGCCCCCATTTTTTTGGTGAGTTTCATGGACGCGGTGGGGCCTGGGTTGTGCGCGAGAACGCATTGCCGCATCGCGCTGCCGTCGGTGCAGGTCGCACCTTTGCAGCAAGTCCCATCATCACACATCCGTCGCTGCGGCCCGCACAATAGTTTGCACACCCGCAGTGGCAACGTTGTGTGGGGCGGCGGACCTGGCCAGAATACGTGCGCTTTGGTGTTAGTCTTGGTGCCCTGCTTACAGAGGTACCTACCGCATGGCCGCCACGTCCACGCTCGCCCACCGCATCCAATTGCAAATCGGCCTGGTCATTGCGGCGGTGATTGTGGCAGTGACCCTGCTGGCCTACCAGTTCAGCATTGCCAGCATGCGCCGCGACATGCTGGACAACCTGCTGACCTTTGCCAGCCTGCGCGCCAGCCAGGACTCCACCGCCTTTGTCGATGCCCAGAGAAACGTTCACTCCCTGAGCCAGGCCTACCTGCAGCGCCTGGCGCAGCTGGGCCAGCAAGACCCACAGGCCGAGTTCAATGCCTGGTTTGTGCGCTACCCCGACGGCCTGATCCGGGTGCGCCCGGAGCGCGATGACTTTGCCCACCTGCCCTCCGTCTACATCCGGGCGCCGGTGCGCCTGAGCGCCGACATCCGGCGCCAGGTGGTGGCGGCTTTTGGACTGCTGCGCGATTGGGGCCCGGTGCTGACGCAGAACTACTACTCGGCCTATATCGACCTGCCCGGCGTCGCGCTGATCATGTATTCACCCTCGGTCAACTGGGGCCAGCAGGCCGACAAGAACACCAACAACTTTGACTACCCGCCGGTGCAGAACTCCTCGCCGCAGAAAAACCCGCAGCGCAAAACCCTGTGGACCGAGGTCTACTTTGACGACAAGGCCCGCATCTGGATGGTCTCCACCATCACCCCGGCCGACCAGGGCCAAAAATGGATAGGCACGGTGTCGCAGGACGTGGCCGTGGACGAGCTGGTCAAACGCACCGTCAACGCGCAAATGCCGGGCACCTACAACCTGATTCTGGACGACGCCGGGCGCCTGCTGGCCCACCCCGAGCGCATGGCCGCCATCCGGCAAGCCGGTGGCAACCTGGACCTGAAAAACCTGGCCGACCCGGTGCTGGCCGGCATTGTGGATGTGGCCAAGCAGGCCGGGGCCGACCCCGAGGTGGCCGAGTCGCCGGATGGTGACTACTTTTTGGGCCTGTCGCGCATCCAGGGCCCCAACTGGCACTTGGTCACGGTCTACCCCAAGGCCTTGCTGGAAACGCGCGCACGCGCCTCAGCCCGGGTCATCCTGCTGGGCGGCATGGCCGGCCTGGTGCTGGAGTTGCTGCTGCTGGCCTGGATCATCCGCCGCCAGGTGGCAGCACCCCTGGCACGCCTGAGTCTGGCGGCCGACGCGGTGGCCCAGGGCCAGCTGGATGTGGCACTGGATGCCAGCGAGAACCATGAGCTGGGTCGCCTGGCCGGCAACTTCATGCGCATGGCCGCGCGCGTGAGAGAACGCGACGAGGCCCTGACCGCCCATGCCCAGACGCTGGAGCATGAGGTGGCGGAGCGCCGCCTCTCCGAGCAGCGCATGCAGCAAATGGCCACCCACGACGCCCTCACCGGCCTGGCCAACCGCACCCTGCTGAGCGACCGCTTGAACCAGGCCCTGAGCGCCGCCCAGCGCAGCGAACACACCATTGCCGTGCTGTTCATCGACCTGGACCATTTCAAACAAATCAACGACACCCTGGGCCACGATGTGGGCGACGCGGTGCTGTGCCAGATTGCCGACAAGCTGTCCCTGCTGCTGCGCAAGTCCGACACCCTGTGCCGCCTGGGGGGTGACGAGTTCGTGCTGCTGCTGCCGGCCATCAGCCGCACCGAAGACGCGCTCTTGGTGGCCGAGAAGGTGATTGCCTCACTGGCCGAACCGATAGAGATCTCGGGCAACAGCTTCAGCATCACGCCCAGCATTGGCATCAGCAGCTACCCCCAGGATGGCAATGACGCCGAAACCCTGCTCAAGAATGCCGACATCGCCATGTACCGGGCCAAGGAGAGCGGGCGTAACGCCTACCGCTGCTACACCGCCGACATGGGGCTGCGTGCCAGCGAAGTCATGCCCATGGAGGCCGCCATCCGCGAGGCGCTGGAGCGCGGCGAGCTGGAGCTGTATTTCCAGCCCAAGGTGGATGCCAGGAGCCGGCGCATCGTCAGTGCCGAGGCCCTGCTGCGCTGGAACCGTCCCGGCCACGGCCTGGTGGGACCGGCCGGCTTTATTGCCTTTGCCGAGGCGCGCAGCCACCTGATGCAGGCGATTGACCGCTTCGTGCTGCAACGCGCCTGCCTGCACCTGCAGCGCTGGAGCCAGGCCGGCCGCGACTTGCCGCTGGCCATCAACCTCTCGGCCAACCAGTTTGCCCGGCCCGAGATGGTGGCCGAGATGCGCGCCCTGCTGGAGCGCTTCGGGCTGGATGGCCGGCTGCTGACCCTGGAAGTGACCGAGGGCGTGCTGCTGGCCGATGGCAACTGCGCCGCCGCGAACATGGTGGCACTGCGCCAGGTGGGCATTCAGATCAGCATCGACGATTTTGGCACGGGCTTTTCCTCGCTCTCTTATCTGCACCGCTTTCCGGTGGACGAGCTCAAGATCGACCGCTCCTTTGTCAGCAAGATTGGCCAGGCCGGCAAGGACGCCTCCCTGGTCAAGGCCATCATTGGCATAGGCCAGGACCTGCAGCTCAAGGTGGTGGCCGAGGGCGTGGAAACAGTGGAGCAGGCGCAGTACCTGACGCAGCAGGGCTGCGATGTGCTGCAGGGCTATTTCTTTTCTATGCCCATGCCCGAGCAGCAGTTTTTGCAGGCGCTGGCGCGGGCCTGAGAGTGGCCCGGCTCAGCGAAAGCTGTCAAACACCGCGTCCAGTTTTTCAATTTGCAGCGCGCGCGCGCTGGGCTCTATGAAGCTGGCGTTGAAGCTGTTGAGCGCCAGCTGGTAGGCCTGCTGCGCGCCCAGCTGCAAGGCGGCAAAGGTCTGGGTGAAGTTCTCGTTCATATAGCCGCCAAAATAGGTCGGGTCATCTGAGTTGATGGTGGCCACCATGCCGGCCTCCAGCATGCGCCCTATGCAGTGCTGGTCCAGCGAGGAATAGACGCGCAGCTTGAGGTTGGAGAGCGGGCACACGGTCAGCGGTATGCGGTCCTGCACCAGGCGCTGCACCAGGGAC
>JAYVNF010000282.1:0-13680 GCA_043758575.1 Rhodoferax sp. | reverse complement strand
TCCAGAGCGACCCTGGCCTGCCGGATGTCCGCGCTGAGCCGGGCTTCCACCTCGGCCACGGCACGGCCTTCCAGCAGCGCGGCGCGCGTCGTGCGGTGGCCCCGCAGCGTGGCCGCAACGGACTGGTGGCGGGCGGTCTGCGTGGCCAGTTGCTGTGTAGCCTGGGCGCAGGCGCTACTCTGTGCCGCCAGCTGCAGCTGCAGGGTGGCAATGCGTTGCACAAGGGTGGCACGCGCTTCGTGTTGGGCAGCCCAGGCCTGGGCGTCGCTGCGGCATTGGGCCACAAAGGCGTCGGGTGCTGCGCTCCAACGCTGGCGCCAGTCGGCGTCGGCGATTGCGCTGTCCAGTTGGGCCAATGTGGTTTGCAGCTGCTGGTCCAACGCGCTGAGCTGGCGCCCGGTAGCTTCTTGCGCCTGAGCGATCTGCTCGCCAGTGGCTGTCAGGCGCGCCAGGGTTTCCTTGGCTTGCTCCAGGGTCTGGGCGGCATGGTTGACGGTTTGTTGCGCCGCGTCCTTGCGGCGCAGGTTCTGCCGGTGCTGTTCGTCTTGTTCGTTCAAGCGCGTCAATGTCTGGCGGGCCTGGTCCTGCTGCTGCTGCAGCCAGTCGTTGCGCTCGGCCTCGGGCACCGCGTCCAGTTCGGCCTGCAGTGCCAAGGCAGCCCATTCCTGCAGCAGCAGGTCGCGCTGGGCGGCCAGTTGGGCCAGTTCGCGCTGGCCTTGTTCCAGGGCCTTGGCGGCGCTGAGCTTGCTGGCCGTGGCAACCGCCTGGCGCTCTTGTATTTGCAGCAGTGCCTGCCGGTGTTGCTGCACGTGGTCTCGCAGGCCTTGCAGCACAGCATTCAGTGCGGGGGCGTGGTGGGCATAGGGATGCTCCAGCGCGCCGCAGACCGGGCAGGCCTCGTCCGGCTGCAGTTGCGCGCGCAGGGTTTTCGCATCACCGCTGGCAGCCAGAGTGGCGAGTTGCAGCGCCTGTTCGGCGGACTGCAGCGCGCTGCCCAAGAGGGGCAGGCTGTGGGCGCATTCCTGCAAGCTGCTCTCGCTGTCGGCCAGCGTGGCGGCGTGGGCAGACTGCTGCTCCTGCAGGCGCATGCGCTGACCGCGCACATCGCCGCGCTTGTGCCATAGCAGCGCTGCGGCTTGCAGATGGTCGCGCTGCGCTTCCAATGCCTTTTTGCGCTGGGCCAGGCTGTCGGCGTCTACCGTGGCGAAGGCCTGGACCCACTGGTTCAGTTGGTCGGTGGCGGATTGGGAAGTGGCTGTGGCCTGCTCCAGTGTGGTCTGTGCAGTGCCCTTCTGCACGGTGTTGGCGGCCGCCTGGTTGGCAAAATCCTGCGCCTCGGCCTGGCCTTTTTCCTGGCTGCTGCGCAGGGCGTGCGCATTGGCAAACAGCGTCTCCCAACGCTGCCAGCCTTCGGACAAGGCGTGCAGTGGTGCGTGGCGCTGCAGCCAGTCTTCAGCACTGTGGAGCTGGTCTTGTGCTGCAGCGCTATGCGCGGCACTGGCCGCTTGTTGCAAGGTCTGCGCATCCAGATGCGCCTGGGCGTCGGCCTGAGCCTGGGCCGCCGCCTGGAATTCGGGTGCCAGGGCCAGCATGCTGGCGTCGAGTTCGCGCGCCTGGGTTATGGCCGGCTGGGCCAATGCTTTGGTGGCCTCGGCATGCGCCGCTTGCTCTTGTGCGGCCGCATAGGCGCTCTGGCAGCTATACGCCTGCTGCTGCGCCTGCGTGAGCAGCGCTGCGGCATCGGCCTGCTGCTGCAGGGATGCCTGGGCGGTCTGTGTCAGACGCTGCACATCGGTCCACAGGGCGCGCGCGCTTTGCACCTGCTCCACGCGCTGCAGCTGCGCGTGGCGCGGGGCGGCGGCCTGTTGCTCGGCCAGCGCGGCAGCGCAGAGTGCATTGGACTCCTGCACGGCCTGCTGGTGCTCTGCCCGCAGCTGGTACCAACGCAGGTGGCTTTCAATCGCGGCTTTGTGAGCCTCCAGCAGTTGGGTACTGGCGGCCTGGGTTTGCAGCGCGGCATCTTTCTCGGCACGGGCCTCGGGCGCCAAGGCTTGCTGACCCTGGAGCTGCTTGTGCAACTGGGCGAGCGCATCGTTTTCCGTCTTCATGCGGGCGTAGGCCTGCTTGGAAATATGGGAGAACGTCTGCGTGCCAGTGAGGGTTTGCAAGAGTTCGGCGCGCTCGTCGTCGGGCGCCTTGAGGAAGGTGGCGAAATCGTTTTGCGCCAGCAGCACGGCCCGGGTGAACTGCTCAAACGACAGGCCTATGCTGGCCTCGATCAGACGCAGGGTTTCGGTCTTGGTGTGGTCGCCCAGGCGCTGGCCGTCGGCTATGCGCGTCAGGCTCATGTCGCTGGCCTGCAGCTTGCCGTCGGCCTTGACGCGGGCGCGCCGCGTGCTCCAGCGGGCGCGGTAGGCCACGCTATCACTGCCCACAAAGTCCACCTCGGCAAAGCCCTCGCTGGCACCGCGGCGCAGGAGGGTGCGCGGGTCGGACGGCGATACATCGTAGTCGCCGACATCCGGAATACTCTCGCCCTTGGCCGTGGCTTTGGCCAGGCGCGGGGTGCGCTCGTACAGGGCCAGACACAGGGCATCGAGCAAGGTGCTTTTGCCCGAGCCGGTGGGGCCGGTGATGGCATACAGCCCGGCGCTGGCCAGCGGCTCGCTCTCAAAATCGACCACAAATTCGGCCGACAGAGAGGCCAGGTTCTTGCCGCGTATGGCCAGGATCTTCATGCCTGGGCCTCTGCATCCAGCGGGGCGTTCAACAGCTCGGTGAAGGCGGCCAAAAGCTCTTCTGGCGGAGGTGCTGCAAAGCGGTGCTGGTAAAGGCGCTCAAAGTAATCGGTGGGACTTTGCTGGCTGAGTTCGTCGATGCTGAGCGTTGCGGCGGCCGTGCCGTCCGTCGCGCGCACGCTGCTGGTTTCTATGCGCACAAGGCGCACCGGTTTGCCGGCCAGGGCCTCTTCCACCTGCATGCGCAGAGCCGGCTCGGGCTGGCTGAGTTGCACGCGCACCTGCAGATAGGGCCACTGCTCGGGTGGTGCATTGCGCAGGCCTTCTGGGAATTCCAGTGTCTGCAAAGCGGCCAGCACCTCGGCCAGGGGCGCGGGTTTCTTGGGCACGCGCAAGAGCTCCACGCTGCGCGGAATCAGCAGCTCACGCGTGGCGCGCACAGCCTCTCCCTCCAGCTCCACGATCACCACCTGGTGCTTGTAATCCACCTCCGAGAAGGACATGGGCAAGGGGCTGCCGCAGTAGCGCCGCGTAGCGTCGCCGCCAACCTTTTGCGCCAGGTGCAAATGGCCCAGCGCGACGTAGGCCATACCGGGGTCAAACACCTTCGCCGACAGCGCCTCGGCTCCACCAATGACGATGCGCCGCTCCGAGTCCTCTGACACCTGGCCGCCGGTGATGTGGCAGTGGCCCAGCGCGATGATGGCCTGGCCGGGACGGCGTTGTTCCAGCGCGCAGGCATAGGCCTGGGCGTAAATGGCTTCCATCCCGGCCCTGTAGGCATCTGCAGCGCCCTCCACGCGCGGCACATCACCCGGGCGCAAGAAAGGCATGGCAATGCACCAGGCAGCGTTCGCCCCCTTGCTGTCTTTGAGCGGCACCACGATGCGGCCGAAATCCACACCCTCGGCGTTGCGCCCGGTCTGGCCCACCACGTAGGCGTCCAGCAGCGCAAGAAACGGCGCCGGTGCCTCCATACGCCCAGGCGAGTCGTGGTTGCCCGCCGTCATGACAATGCCAAGCCGCGGCATGCGCCTGCGCGCGGCGGTCAGGAACTGGTAGAGCTGGGCTTGGGATGCGGCGGACGGGTTGGTGTTGTCGAACACATCGCCGGCAATCAGCAGCACGTCCACGTTTTCGGCCTGCAGCGTGTCCAGCAACCAGGCCAGAAACTGCGCGTGTTCATAGCCGCGCTCGTACTGGTTCAGGCTCTGGCCCAGGTGCCAGTCGGAGGTGTGGAGAAGCTTCATGGGTAAGGATTAGAACCGGGTTGTGGACGCGGCGCGGTGCGCGGCGCGCACTCAGAAGGCTGGGGAATCAGGATCTACCGGAAACAGCTCGGAGCGGATATCCATAGCGCTGTGCAAAATGCGCTCGATCCGCACAAGGTCAGAACCTGGTTGAAAGAAAATCACGTAGCGGCCATGGGCACAACTGCGCATTCGCTCACCCAGCTCAGGCCGCGCTACATAGGCCATAGGGGATTTGGCGATCTTCCTGCATTGCTCGCCCAGGGCTTGAACAAAGCGCAATGCGTTGCCCGGACTGTCCGACGCAATGTAGTCACCAATGGCCTCAAGGTCCGTTTCCGCCAACGGCGAAAATTCCAGACGCATCAGGCCGCATCCTTGCCGCCGTGTTGCGCTCCTGCCTTGCTTGCGGCAGCCTTGTATTTGCGCTCCAGCCGGTCCAAAACCACTTGTGCATCTACCCCAGGACCACTTGCGGCACCGGCCTGAATGGCGGTACGCAGTTCATGCAACTTCAGGGCCTTGAGTTCCTCCTGGTCTTCCAGCAAACGAAGACCGGCACGAACCACCTCACTGACATTGTTGAAGCGTCCGGCACTGACCTGCTGCTTCACAAAGGATTCGAAATGCGGGCTCAGGGCGACACTGGTGGGCATAGTGGGTTCTCGGTAAATTACGAACTAATAATAACCAATACCAAAATTATTGCCTACCCCAGCGGATTGCCCGGCAAGCCCAAGCCGCCACTGCGAATCACCTTCTCATCCACCGCACGCCACAACACATCGATTTGCGGCAGCACCAACGTCAGCCGGGTTTTGGCGCGGGTGATGCCGGTGTAGAGCAGTTCGCGCGTCAGCACGGCCACGGCCTTGTCGGGCAGCACCAGGCAGACGTGGGCGAACTCCGAACCCTGGGACTTGTGCACCGTCATGGCAAACACGCTTTCCACCGCGTCCAGGCGGGAAGGCAGCACCCAGTGGATGCCGCCCTGGCCGTCAGGGAAAGCCACGCGCAGGCCCTTGGCATGGGGCAGGCACAGGCCCACATCGCCGTTCATCAGCGACAGGTTGTAGTCGTTGCGCGTGACCATGACGGGGCGCCCGGCGTACCAGCCCGTGTCCTGGAAACCCAGGGCAGTGGCGATGCGGCGGTTCAGCAACTCCACTCCCCATGGCCCCTCACGCACCGCACACAGCACCTGGAAGTGGGCAAAGGACTGCAGGAGCGCCAGCGCCTGTGGATCGCTGCAGGGCTGATCGGCTTGCGAACGCACCGCGTGGCGCCAAGCCTGCCAGCCACTTTGCAGCAAGACGGTGAGTAGCGGGTCTTGCGGGCGCAGCGGCTGCAGCTGATCGACCGCCACGGGCTCTGCATCAACCGTGTGTTGTGGCGTTTGCCGCCACAGCCCGCGCACCGTGGCGTTGTCGCCTGCGTTCACCGCCTTGGCCCAGATGCCGATACCGCCGTCGTCCTTGAAACGGCGGCTATAGCGCAGCATGGCGGTTTGCTGGGCCAGGGCGTTGGCGTCTCCCACAGGGTTCGACCAGGCTTGCACATTCACCCCAGCCACCGCTTGCAACCAGGCCACCGTGGCGGCGCTGTAGTGGCCCGCGTCCGAGCCCTCGCACAGCTGCGCCATCACGGCACCGGCCTCCACCGAGGCCAGCTGGTCCTTGTCACCCAGCAGAATCAGGCTGGCGCTCAGAGGCACGGCGGCCAGCAGGCGGGCCATCATCTCCAGGTCAATCATGGAGGCCTCGTCGACGATGACCAGGTCCACGGCCAACTCCGGTGCTGCCAGCTCGGCCTGGTTGGGCCGGATCTGCAGCAGCTTGTGCAGGGTGACGGCCGGAGCCACGTTGGCAGGCCGCAGGGCCAGTGGCAGCTGTGCGATGGCCGAGGCAATCGATTCGCTCAGGCGCGCGGCGGCCTTTCCGGTGGGCGCGGCCAGGGCCACGCGCAAAGCGCTTGGCCCGGGTTGTAGCGGAACACTTGCTGCGCTTGCTGGCGCCATGGCATTGGTGCCCTGACTGGCGGATTGCAACAGCGCCAGCAGTCGCACCACGGTAGTCGTCTTGCCAGTGCCGGGGCCGCCCGTGATGAGCGTGAGCTTGTTGCGCGCTGCCAGCGCGCAGGCCACTTTTTGCCAGTCGGGCGCATGGGTGGCATCAGCCTTTGGAAACAACTGCTCCAGCAGCTCGGACAGATTCTTCGGCACGGCACAGGGCTGCTGCAGCCGGGCGTGGATGGCGGCACGAATGCTTTGCTCGGCCACCCAGTTGCGGCGCATGTAGAGGCGCGCACCATCCATCACCAGCGGACTGGCAGCACCCTGGCTCCAGGGCAGCGTGGCGGCCGCAGTGCGCAGGCCTGCTGGCAGCAAAGCCTGCAGACGCGCATCCCAGCCCAGCACGGCGACACCCTGATCGAGCAAGTCCAGGTCCAGACAGGCATGGCCACGGCCGAACTGGTGGCTGGTCAAAGCGGCCAGCAGGGCGTGGCGCGTATCGGCGCTGGGCTGCGTGTCTTGCAGGTATTGGGCGAAGGCCTGGTCCAGTCCGGTGAGAGGCAGTTGCAGGGCGGCAGCTTCTTTTGACGCCGCTTGGGGCTCCGGTGTTTGCAGACCTTGCGACGCCTCATCCGACCCGGGCTCGGCAAACAGCAAGTCCAGTTGCAAGGTGTCCGCTTGCGCCTTGTTGACGCGCACCTTGGGTGTCTGTCCGCGCGTCATACCTGCACCTCGCTGGTCTGAGCCGGCTGCATGAAGGCCGCGTCCAAGGCTTCAATCAAGGCCCTGGGCGGCCGGTCCACGAACAGCCCGCAGCCCGCCTGGTCTATGCCGCGTAAAAATAAATAGAGCGCGCCGCCCACGTGCTGCTCGTAGTCATAGTCGGGCAGACGCGATTTCAGCAAGCGGTGCAGGGCCAGGGTGTAGAGCGTGTATTGCACGTCGTAGCGGTGTTCCAGAATGGCGGCCTGTAGCTGCGCGCTGGCGTAAGCAGCGAGGCGGTTGGATTTGTAGTCCAGCACAAAGTAGCGCCCTTCATGCTCCAGCACCAGATCCATGAAACCGATCAGCATGCCTTCGAGCTGCAGGGCTTGCAGCGGCTTGCGCGCTTGGCCGGGCAGCACGTGCTGGCTGATCAGGGCGTCCAGGCGCTGGGCGGAGACAGCATGCACTGGCAGCGTGAAGGACATTTCGGCCCAGGCATTGCCGCAATTCAGATCGGCCAGATGCAAAGGCTCTTCAGCCAAGCCGTGCGGCAGCTGCAGGGGCGCTTGGGCGATGCCTTGCAGCCACTGGGACAGGGCTTCTACCTGAGCTTCGTCCAGCTTGAGGCGCTGGGTTTTGCGCTGCAACAGCGCGCTCCATTCGCGCGGCGGCACGGACGCCACAGCAGCGTCTGGCTCCCGCTTCGCAATCGGCCAGTCGTGCTCAAACTGCCACTCCAGCAGGTCGTGCAACAGCGTGCCGTAGCTGCTGCCTGCCGGAAAATCGTTGTGCGTGAGAAGCACTTGCGCCGCACGGGGCGCGTCCTCTTCCTGTGTGTTCTCTACGTCCCAGCTTTGCGTGTCGGCCGGTGCGGCGCTGTCGATCAGCGCATCGTCAACGCGCGCGTCGCGCTCCGTACCCAGGCTGGGTGCCGCCACACTCTGCTGGCCCAGATCGCGCGTCAGGGCGCTGAAGCTGGCCGTCCACCAGCGGCTGACCAGGCTGCGCCGCGGTTGCAGCGCAGGCTTCCATTGTTTCTGCGGCGCGTAGTCTTGGTACTGCGTGCTGTCGGGCGTGGGGGCTGGCAGCACAGCAATGTCGGGGCAGTTGGCCCAGTCCTGCAAGCGCACCAACAGATCGCCCGGCGCCTGGCGCTGCAGCAGCTGGGAGATGGCGCTTTTGGCTTGCGGCGTCTTGCCGTCCACATCGCCTTTCATGGGAATCAAACCCAGCCACAGCGCGCGCTCGGCGCGCGTCATGGCTACGTACAGCAGGCGTATGTCTTCGGCCAGGCGCTCAGCGTCGTCCTTGTCGCTGTCTTTTTTCTCGGCCATGAAGCCCGAGACAAAGGGCAGAAAAACCAGCGGGTACTGCAGACCTTTGGACTTGTGGATGGTGATGACCTGCACCAGATCGGCGTCGCTCTCCAGGCGCAGCTGCGCGCTGTCGCCGCTGGCCTTGGGGTGGTGCAGCTGCTGCTCCAGGTAGCGGATCAACGCGGCCTCGCCCTGCAGGCTGGCGCTGGCGGTTTGCAGCAAATCGCCCAGGTGCAGCAGGTTGGTGAGGCGGCGTTCACCGTCGTGGTTCTGGGCCGCGCCAGATGCTGCAACGGGTGCGGCGTTCAGCAGCCGGGCAGGAATGCCCTGCGCATGCAGCAGGCGGTGCAACATGGGCAGCAAGCCCTGGCGCTGCCAGACCGCTTGCCAGCCGTGGAACTGCTCGACCAGCGCGTCCCAGGCTTCCTCGTCCTGCAGCAGCGCTTCGAGTTCTGCGAACGGCAGGCCCCATAGCCGCGTAGCCATTGCGGCGCGCACAGCCTGCGTGGAGCGCGGCTGGGCCACGGCACTGAGCAGGCGCCACAGGTCCAGCGCCTCTTGCGTGGCAAACACGCTGTCGCGCTCGGACAGGTAGACGCTGCGCACACCACGCTGCGACAAAGCTTGGCGCATGGCGCGCGCTTCCGAACCGCTGCGCACCAGCACCGCCATCTGGCCCGGGGCGGCGGCGCGGGCGTTGAGCAGCTGCACCATCTGGCTGGCGAACAGCTCGGCCATCTGGCGCTGGAAAAGGTCTTTGCGTGGTGGCTTGGCTGCACCAGCACCCGTACCCAGATGCCAGACCGTCATGGCGGGTTGCGCGACGCCAGCCAACGTCAGCGGCTGCACCTTGGTGTTGCAGGCCTGCACGCTGTCAAAGGGCACGGCGCCAAAGGGCTGCACCGCGTGGCTGAACACATGGTTCACCGCTGCCACCACCTGCGCGGTGGAGCGGTAGTTGCCCGACAGGGTGTAAATGCCCTGGGCCTGGGCACGCGCAGTCAGGTAGGTGGCGAGGTCCGCGCCGCGAAAGCTGTAGATGGCTTGCTTGGGGTCGCCAATCATCAGCAGGCCGGTTTCCTTGCTGGCTTCTGCGCTCTGCGCCTGGCCGTAAATGGTGGACAGGGCGCCGTACTGCCAGGGGTCGGTGTCCTGGAACTCATCCACCAGGGCCAACGGGTACTGCTGGCGTATGGCCGCAGCCAGGCGGCCGTCGGGGGCCTGCAGGGCAAAGTACAGGCACTGCAGCAGGTCCGAAAAATCAAACTGGGCCAGCTGGTTCTTGGCCTGGGTATAGGCCAGGGCGATGTGCGTGGCCGCGTGCTGCAGCAGGCCGCTGGCCACATCGGGCTCGGCTTTCAGGTGCAGGCACAGGGCCTCGATATGGCCAAAGGCGGTGTGGCTGCTGGCAGCACTCCAACCCTTGTCCAACAGGGCGCTGGCGGCAAAGCGTTGCAGCAGGGTGAGTGCCTTGTCGCGTGCGGCCTTTTTCATCTGCAGCAAGGATTCGCCCTGCGCCCACTCGGCGAGTTTGCCGGGCCAGTCTTGGCGATAGCTCTTGAGTTGCTTGGCTGCAACCAGGCTGTCGAGCAGGGCGATCAGATCGGGTGTGCACGCCTGGCTTGCGGCGGCCTCCAGCGGCTGCAGCGTGGTCTGCCACGCGTCCCATTCCAGCAGCAAGGCTTGCGGGTCTTTGCCGCTGGCAACCACCTGACTCGGCGCACGCTCGCTCTGGGCCCACAAGGTCTTGAGTTTGTTGAACAGCGCCTCGGGGTCTGCGCCCAGCGCCTGCAGAGCGCCCAACTGGCCCAGGGGCACGCTGTAAAACCAGGTGCGCCAATAGTCTTGCACGGCCGACAGGCGCAGTGCGTCGCTGTCTTCCACGCGGCTTTGCTGGAACAGGCTGGCGCTGTCAAAAGCGTGCTGCTTCAACATGCGGCTGCTCCAGCCGTGGATGGTGAAGATGGCGGCGTCGTCCATCCACTGCGCCGACAGGTCCAGGCGCTGGGCGCAGGCGGGCCAGGCCTCAGGCGGGTACTGCGCGCGCAAGCTATGCAGGAAGTCGTCTGCAGGCGCGTCCGGCTTTTCCATGCCTTTGAAGAAGAGTGCGGCCTGTGCCAGGCGTTCGCGCACGCGGCCCCGCAGCTCGGCGGTGGCGGCATCGGTAAAGGTCATCACCAGAATCTGCGGCGGGTACAGGCCTGCCTTGCCCCCATGGCCCAGCACCAGGCGCACATAGAGGGCGGCCAGGGTCCAGGTCTTGCCGGTGCCGGCCGAGGCTTCTATGACCTGCAGGCCGGTGAGCGGCATGGTCAGGGGATCGAGCGCGATGGTGGAAGAACTCATGCGCCCTCCTCCTCGGCCTGCGTTGCCGCCACCACCTGGGCATGGCCCAGCACGGCGCCGTAAAGCGCTTCTGCCCACTGCGGCAATTCCCGCTCCAGGTCCTGGTAACTCTCGAAGGCGCGGGCCAAGTAGGGTGACGAGGTCATCTCGCCGGCGCCCAGAAAGCCGTCTTCAAAAGCAGCCTGTGCCACTTCATGCGGGTCTTTCTGCTTGTCGGCCTTGCCGTCTTGCTCGGCCACCAATCGCGCGTTTTTCGCCTGCGTTTGCAAAAAGGCCCAGGCCGTCTTGCAGGCCACGGGCAGCGGGCGCAGCCAGGCCTGGTGGTAGACCTCCACCAAGGTGTGCAGCACGGCCACGGCCTGCGCTTGCGGCAAGGGATCCAGGACCACCTGGCCGTCCAGCCCAAGCTGGACGCTGGTGAGTGGCAAGCCACTGGCACAGGCCAGCAGGTGGTTGACCCACAGGCCGGCCACGATATGGCCGCGCGCTGTCTGCTCGCCTTCGCTGCCTTCCAGCACGGCGCCCAGGCGCTGGCTGACTTGCAGCAGGGGCGTATGCGGCACAGCAGTTTCCTGTGCGCACCAGAGTCCGTTCAAGGTGCCGGTGATGGGCAGGCCGTTCACCTGCAAGGCGATGGAGACAGCCGGACTCTCAAAAGGATATTTTTCGCGCCACGGGCTGCGCCGCTCCAGCACCACGTCCAGTTCACGCTCCAGCGTGGCGCGCTGGCGTTCGCCAAAGGCGGCCAGGGGCAATTGGCCGGAGAGCTTGAGCGTATTCAATGCGCTTGCGCTGTCGCTGGCCTGCAGCAGGGTCTGGCCGATCTGGTACTTCTCCAGGCCGTTCAGCGAGAAGGGCTCCAGCTCCTGCTGCGCCTCTTCCACGGCGTCAAAGCGGATGCGCAGGCGTGCGCGGAAAAACACTTCCACGGGTTGGCGCAACAGCTGGCGCAGGTCGTCCACCGTGAGTGCAGCAGGCGGTGCGACCGCACTTGCCGAACTTGGAGTGCCGCACGTGGTGGTGTCCGCTGAGCTGCCCACCAGGGCACCCGGTTGCGGCGCACTCGGCGCTTGCCCATGCAGCCGCGCCCATTCGCCGTCAAAGGTCTGGAACACCGAGCCCTGCAAAAAATAGGCTTCCGAATATGCCTGCAGCGGTTGCTGCACGGCCGAGCGCTCGGGCGTCCAGCCGGTGTTCAGATTGTCCATCAGCTGCGCCACCAGCACCGAGGGCGGCTGCTCGGTGTTGTCGGTGGCGCGGTGGCCCTGCCAGCTGATGTACAGGCGCGCACGCGCCGACAGAATGGCTTCCAGAAACAGGTAGCGGTCGTCCTCGCGGCGCGAGCGGTCGCCGGCGCGCCAGCTGTGGGCCATCAGGTCAAAGTCACGCGGCGCGGTTTGGCGCGGGTAGTCTCCGTCGTTCATGCCCAAGAGACAAATCGCAGCAAAGGGAATCGAGCGCATGGGCATGAGCGTGCCGAACTGCACGCCGCCGCCAAAGAAGCGCTGCTGCAAGCCACCCTCTGTGATTTGCGCGAGCCAGTGTTCGCGCACCACGTCCAGCGCCAGGGGCGACTCCAGCTGCGCCTCCAGGCAGGCTTGTTGCCAGCTCTCCAGCGGCTCCAGCAGGCGCTGCAGCAGGCGCTCATCGGCGTCGTCACTGGCGAGGAAAAAGCGCTCCACCAGTTGCGCCAGGGCGGCGCACCATTGCGCCGGCGCTTTGTCGCCACGCAGCTCGGCCAGCGTCAGGCTGATGGCATTCACCCAGGCCAGCAGCTTGCTCACCAGGGCGGCGTCCAGACTGCGGATAGCGGCCTGCGGCAAGGTGGCGCACCAGGCATCGCTGGCGCCCACGGCGTAGCCCAGCAGGAGGCGGCGCAGCCCAAAGGCCCAGGTGTTTTGGTCACGGTCGGCCACAGCGCTGGAGATGCCCCAGCTCTGGCGATGGCGCGCATCCAGCCCCCAGCGCACGCCGGCCATGGACAGCCAGGTCTGCAGCTGGCTGATGTCGTCGGCGCTCAGGCCAAAGCGCGCACGCACGGCGGCCACTTCAAACAGGCTGAGCCAGTCCACCAGCGAGATGCGTGAGCGTGGCAGGTTGAGCAACTGCTCCAGCGCCTGCACCAGCGGCGTCTGCCGCTCGGTGGTGTCGGCCACCGAATAGGGAATGTGACGCGCCTGGCCCCGCGCGAAGCGGCCAAACACGGCGTGGATGTGGGGCGCGAAGGCCTCCATATCAGGCACCATTACCATCACGTCGCGCGGCTGCAGGCTGGCATCGCCTTCAAACCAGGACAGCAGCGCGTCGTGCAAAACCTCCACCTCGCGTTGCAGCGAATGGCTGGTGACGAAGGTGATGGAGGTGTCGTCTGCCGCTAGCGCCACGGCTTGGTCCGGCAGCGGCTGCAGATTCAGAATGGCCGATTGCAGCTGGGCCAGTTGGGTGGGTGCGTCACTGAGCGAGACCGGGTCCACAAAAGCGTCCACCCGGCTGACCTGGCCGCGGTAGGCTTCCACCTGGTCGAAGCCGTCCAGCAGATGCAGGTAGTCGCGGCCCTGCTTGCCCCAGGAGGCCAGCAGCGGGTGGGTGGCGCTGTGCTGCACTGTTGCCGGGTCTGCGCTGAACGCGGCATCCATGGCCGTGGCCAGCGCTGTGCCGGCGCCGGCGTTTTGCAGCTGGCCCGGTTTAGGCCGTTGGCGCTGGCGCAGCTGTTGGCGCAGCAAGCTGTGGCCTTCCACGATGTCGCCCCAAAAATATTGGCAGGGGTTTTGCACCAGCAACAGCACCTGGGCCGTCTGCCCCAACAGGGCCAGGGCCTCCACGGTCTGCATGGACAGAGACGAAATACCAAACACCACAATGCGCGGCGGCACACCCTTGGGGCGCTGGCCCGTCGCTTGACTGGCCTGCAGTTGGCTCTGCAGCACGGCCATGAAGCGCGCGTGCACGCTGGCACGCGAGGCCTCGGCCAGGGCCTCGCCCACATCGGCGCGGATGTCGCGCCACAGCTGGGCCTGCCAGGCGTGGGAGCTGTCCAGCGCGGCGGCCTGGCCGTCGGGGCCGCGCAGCAGGTCCTGGCCGCTGGCCCAGTCGCCCAGCCAGTCGGCACGGTAGCTTTGGTAGGCGTCGAACACGTCGGCGATTTGCTGCGCCAACTGGTACAGGCGGCGGCCTGCACCGCCCTCACCAAGGCCCGCACTCAGGTAGCGCCGCAGCGGCGCATACACCGGGTTTCCCGCAGCCAGCACCGGCAGCAAGCGCATCAAGCGCCACAGCAGGCTGCTCTTGTCAAAAGGCATGTGCGCGGGCACTGC
>JAYVNF010000281.1:0-13701 GCA_043758575.1 Rhodoferax sp. | reverse complement strand
CCCCGACTGACCTCGCCAAACCCGTTTTGTAGTCTACGCTTTGGACCGTGATTCCAATGAAATCATAGGGTTACGTCCGGGAACTGTCGAACTTGAGGGGCCTACAGAATTTTTCAGTGCAGAAGAATTAATGCGCAATGCAGACAAGAAAATGTATGAGGCAAAACAAATGGCAGGAAATGCTATTTGTATTTAGAACAATATTTGGTTCCCTCGCTTCTCCGAAATTGTGCCGATCATCTCTATGCGTCGACCCCGGTCGTACTTTATTTAATCGTACGTCTCGGCACTCCATCTTGAATGTGCTTGAAGCTATTCAGATGATGTCCATTTACACGTCAAATGGACATTTACATGGGCACCACGTTAGGCCGGAGAAGGCGCAAACACATTAATGATTGGAAATCGGGTGGATTACCCTCGCAGGTAATAGCTGCGGCCACACTGAAAAGTCCCGCAAGTCCCGCCATGTTGGTTGATCAACGTGACACCCAAGGTGTTACAGGCAGGTATTGCAAAAATGCCTTCTTTTTGGGCATTCCCTCTGGGAACCCGCATGAAAGCTAACTCTGCAAAATGAGGTTGACGGGCCTTACCCCGGCACTGACTCCACAGTTAGGGCTGCTTGGTTCCCCACCTGACCCGGTTGGCCGCTTCACCATGCGGGGAGGCCCGTCAACCCCTATTGTAGTCGAGCAATCTGCCCACTGAAGCGTGGATGGCCCAGCCCGTAGAATCGCTGCATGTCTTATCTCGTGCTCGCCCGCAAGTACCGCCCCCGCTTTTTTCAAGAAATGGTGGGTCAGGACCATGTGGTGCAAGCCCTGAGCAATGCGCTCACCACCCGGCGCCTGCACCATGCCTATCTGTTCACCGGTACCCGCGGTGTGGGTAAGACCACGGTGTCGCGCATTCTGGCCAAGTCACTCAATTGCCAGGGCGCAGACGGCCTGGGCGGCATCACCGCCACGCCCTGCGGCGTCTGCCAGGCCTGCACCGACATCGACAGTGGCCGCTTTGTGGACTACACCGAACTCGACGCCGCTTCCAACCGTGGCGTGGACGAAGTCCAGGCGCTGCTGGAGCAGGCGGTGTACAAGCCGGTGCAGGGGCGCTTCAAGGTCTTCATGATCGACGAGGTGCACATGCTCACCAACACGGCCTTCAACGCCATGTTGAAAACCCTGGAAGAGCCGCCTGAATATCTGAAGTTCGTGCTGGCCACCACCGACCCGCAAAAGGTGCCGGTGACGGTGCTCTCGCGCTGCCTTCAATTCAATTTGCGCCCCATGGCGCCCGAGACCATCCGCGAGCATTTGGAGCAGGTGCTGCGGCTGGAAAACGTCAGCGCTGAGGTGCAGGCCTTGCGCCTGCTGGCCCGCGCCGCACGCGGCTCCATGCGCGATGCCCTGAGCCTGACTGACCAGGCGATTGCCTTTGGTTCGGGCCAGCTGCAAGAGGCCACGGTGCGGCAAATGCTGGGCAGTGTGGACCGCTCCTATGTGTTTCGCCTGATCGAGGCGCTGGCCACAGCAGATGGCCGCCAGGTGGTGGAGACATCCGAAACCTTGCGCCTGAACGGTTTGAGCGCGGCCTCCACGTTGGAAGAAATGTCCACCGTGCTGCAACGCATGGCGGTGCTGCAGGCCGCTGGCCCGGTGGCCGGTGACGAGTCCGACCCCGAGGCCGCAGACCTGGCGCGCCTGGCCGCAATGATGCCTGCGGATGAGACCCAGCTGCTCTACAGCATCTGCCTGCATGGCCGCGCCGACCTGGGGCTGGCGCCGGATGAATACGCGGCGCTGACCATGGTGCTCTTGCGCTTGCTGGCCTTCAAACCACCGGCTGAAAAAAAAACTCTAACGCCGGCTGAACCCAGGGCTGTAGCACAAGCTCCGGCGCCAGCAACCGTGGTACGCGCTGCAGCACCGGTGCCGCCCGTAGTCGCGCCGCCAGCACCCATGGCAGCGGTGCCCCCTGTACCGGCCAAACCGCGCGCGTTGCAACCTTGGGAAGATGCGCCCGCTGAAGCAGTTGCCGCTGTTAGAACCAGCCCGGCCATGCCGGCGCAGCCTGCGCCGGGTGCACCCCGTGTGCTGGCTGCGGCCAGCCTGCCCGCCACTCCGATAACGGCTGCCGTGCCGGTGGCATCCACCGATGGCCTGCCGGCGGGCCACATGCTGGCGGTGCGCGACAGCGAGGTGCTGGCACCGTTGCAGCCAGCAGCCGACGAGGACGCCCCCGTGCCCGAGCCAGTGCGCCTGAGCGCGCCGCTGACCCGGGTATTGGCCATGCCGGTGCGTCAGCAAGCCGAGTCCCACGCCGACATGGCGCTCAGCCCGGTGGCACCGGTTTTGATTCCCGATGAAGAGGGTGATTTCTGGCATGCCACGGTGCAGCAACTGGTGGCCGCCGAGGCCATTACCGCCATGGTGCGCGAGCTGGCCCTGCAGTCGCAGCTGGTGGCGCGCGACACCGACCAGTGGCTGCTGCGCGTGGAGCGCGAGACCTTGAACCAGCCCGGCTCGCGTGAGCGCCTGACACAAGCCCTGCGCAATGCCGGCTTTGAGATCAAGCTGGCGGTCGAAATTGGTCGCATCACCGACTGCCCGGCGCGGCGCAACGCGGCCGCCTCGCAAGAGAAGCAGCGTGCGGCTGAAAAAGTTATTCTGGACGACCCATTTGTGCAGGCCATGATGCGGGACTTCGGCGCGAAAATCGTGCCCGGTTCCATCAAGCCACTGTAATTTTTTTAAAACCTTTCAAGGAAAAAAACCATGTTCAACAAAGGACAACTCGCCGGCCTGATGAAGCAAGCCCAGACCATGCAGGACAACATGAAAAAGGCCCAGGACGAACTGGGCCATATCGAAGTCAGTGGTGAGTCCGGCGCCGGTCTGGTCAAGGTCACCATGACCTGCAAGCACGAAGTCAAGCGCGTGGTGATTGACCCCAGCCTGCTGGCCGAAGACAAAGACATGCTGGAAGACCTGGTGGCAGCCGCCTTCAATGCCGCCGTGCGCAAAGCGGAAGAAACCTCGGCCGAAAAAATGGGCAAGATCAGCGCTGGCATGCCGGCACTGCCCGGTGGCATGAAGTTCCCCTTCTGATTCGGCAACGCCTGCGCGCATGTCCGACGCCAACTCGCTAGACGCACTGATCCAGGCCTTGAAGCGCCTGCCCGGCGTGGGCGTGAAGTCGGCGCAGCGCATGGCCTTTCATTTGCTGCAGCATGACCGTGCCGCCGCGCAGTACCTGGCCCGGGCCTTGCAGGATGCCTGCACCCTGGTGCGCCACTGTGAGCTCTGCCACACCTTTACCGAGCATTCCGTGTGCGCCACCTGCATGGACGAGAAGCGCGACCACAGCAAGCTCTGCGTGGTGGAAACCCCGGCCGACCAGTCGGCCATGGAACGCACCGGTGCCTACAAGGGCTTGTACTTTGTGCTGATGGGCAAGCTCAGTCCGCTGGATGGCATAGGCCCACATGAGCTGGGCCTGAAAAAGCTGTTCGAGCGGGCCTGCGATGGCGTGGTGGAGGAAGTCATTCTGGCCACCAACTTCACCGCCGAAGGCGAGGCCACGGCCCACGTCATCAGCGAGGCCCTGAAGGCCCGCGGCATCAAGCCCACGCGCCTGGCGCGTGGCGTGCCGGTGGGCAGTGAGCTGGAATATGTGGACCTGGGCACCATCGCCCATGCCCTGGTGGACCGGCGCTAAGCCAGTTTGCAACCCTGTTGATGAAAGCGTGACATTCCCATGCCCTATGCAAATTTTTCACTCGCCTACTGGTGTGTTCTGGTGGCCGCGCTGTTGCCGATTGTCTGCACCGGCATTGCCAAGTGGGGCATGTTTGGCAAGGCGCGCCGGGACGGTGGCTATGACAACGCCAATCCGCGTGCCTGGCTGAGCAGCCAGACCGAGTGGCGCGCGCGCGCCAATGCGGCGCAGGCCAACAGTTTCGAGGCGTTGCCGTTTTTCATAGGCGCCATCGTCATTGCCCACCAACTGGGTGCGCACCAGGGGCGGCTGGACATCCTGGCCTTCATCTACATCGTGCTGCGCATGGTCTACATCATGATGTATGTGGCCGATATGGCCACGGCGCGCACCCTGGTCTGGGCCAGCGCCTTTGCCGTGAACGTGGCGATTCTGTTTGTCGGCTACCACTGACTCGCGTTAGTGCTTTTTATGCAGCTTCTTCGTGGGGCCTGCCGCAGCGGCTTTTTTCACCAGGCTTTGCGGCAGAAACAAAATCACCGCCTGCTTGTTCTTGAAGCTGGCCGCAATGTTCACGCCGTTCCACTGCGCAACGCTGGCCGCGCTGACCTTGTACTTCTGCGCGACGGTGGCCACGGTGGCGCCTTTGCCCACCCGCACCGAGGTTTTCTTCAAGACGATTTCCGGTGACAGCGAGACCTGGCCGGTATCGGCCACATGGCTGGTCACATCCTGCTCGGTATGGGCGCCGCGCGGCACCAGCAGGGCCGAGCCGGGCCGGATCATCATGCGCGGCGGTATGTTGTTGAGGCTGCGAAACTCCGCCTCACCCATGCCCACGCGTTTGGCCGCATCTGCTGCCCGCATGGTGCTGGGGGCTACCCACACGGTCCAGCTGGCCAGGCGGCCACCGGCGTAGGCTTCCAGATTGGCCTGAAACACCTTGGCGTTGTCCCAGGGCAGCAGGATTTGCGGCGTGCCAGCGGCCATGATCACCGGCTTGTTGACGGAAGGGTTGAGGGCTTTGAAGTCCTCCATTGGCACCTCGGCCAGTTTGGCGGCCAGTGTCACGTCGATGTCGCGGCGTATGGTCACGGTGTCAAAGTAGGGGTGGTTGCCGATGTCAGGCAGGCGCGAGTTGAAGCCATCCGGCTGCGCCACGATGTTCTTGATGGCCTGCAGCTTGGGCACGTACATGCGCGTCTCCATCGGCATGGTCAGGTCGGTGTAGGCCGCGTTCAGGCCGGCGCGCTGGTTGCGCCCAATCGCCTTGCCAACGCTGCCTTCGCCCCAGTTGTAGGCGGCCAGTGCCAAGTGCCAGTCGCCAAACATGGTGTAGAGCTTTTGCAGGTAGTCCAGTGCGGCGCGGGTGGAGGCCAGCACGTCGCGCCTGTCATCGCGGAACACGCTTTGCTTGAGTTCAAAGGTACGTCCAGTGGCCGGCATGAACTGCCACATGCCGGCCGCCTTGGCACCGGACACGGCTTGCGGGTTGAAGGCGCTCTCCACAAAGGGCAGCAGGGCCAACTCGGTGGGCATGTTGCGCAGCTCCAGCTCTTCCACAATGTAGAACAGGTACTTTTTGGAGCGCTCCGTCATGCGGTAGATGTAGTCCGGGCGGGTGGCGTACCACTGCTCGCGGTCGTGCACCAAGTCGTTGTCCAGATCGGGCATGGCGTAGCCATTGCGGATGCGTTCCCACAAATCCTTGGGCGGCGAAAGCGAGGCAATGGCGCGCGAGCTGGCACGCTGATCGGCTTCCAGATTGGCCTGCAAATTGGCCTGCACAGTACTAGCCGGTGCGGGCGTTGGAGCAGCACTGGCAGCATGCTGCTTGTCACGCACCGGGGCTGCGGGCGCCAGCACCTTGGGCGGGTTGTTCAACACGCTGCTGGGCGTCAGCACAACCGGACCACTGGCCGCCACGGGAGTGGGTTTGCGGTCCGCCATACTCGCACAGCCGGTGAGCCACACAAGGGCGCACAGGACTGGCCAATTCAAAATTCTCATCGGTAGTTGTTCTTCCATTGGCGCAGGGTTGCGAATGCGCCAGTGTTGTGGGTCATGACCGCATCGTGGGCGGTGGCGGCTGCGACCAGTGCGGGCAGCCGGCTGCGCAGAAAGGGGTTGATCTGGCGCTCCAGCGCCATGTGGGAGGGCAGGGTAGGCAGGCCCTGGGCGCGCAGCTGCTCACAGCGCAGTCGGTAGGCTTGCAGATCGGTGTTGTCAGGCTCCACTGCGCAGGCAAACGCCAGGTTGCTCAGGGTGTACTCATGGGTGCAGCAGACGCGGGTGGCATCGGGAAGTACCGCCAGGCTGTCCAGCGAAGCCAGCATTTGTGCCGGCGTGCCTTCAAACAATCGGCCGCAGCCACCGCTGAAAAGCGTGTCGCCGCAAAACAGCAAGGGTGCGCCGTCCATGGCCGCGCAGTAAAAGGCGATGTGGCCTGCGGTATGGCCCGGCACATCCATCACCAGAAAGTCCAGACCCAGGGCCACATAGTGGGCACCGCCACTGAGGCGCTGCAAGGGCTCGGGCATTTCTTCGCCAGCCGGGCCACAGACCCGTGCACCAGTAACCTGGCGCAACGCAGCCACACCGCCAGTGTGGTCGGCATGGTGATGCGTGACTAAAATGGATTCGAGTTGCAGGCCCTCACGCTGCAGGGCCTCCAGCACGGGCTGGGCGTCACCCGGATCAACAACCAGAGCCTGGCGTCCATCGTGCAGCATCCAGATGTAGTTGTCGGCAAAAGCGGGCAGCGGAATTAACTTCATGAGCGAAACAATTATAGGTTTGGTTGATTGGCTGCAGACCCCCGCCGGACGCTACCTGCTGGCCTGGGAGCGTGCTCGCCTGGATGCCACGGTGGCCGATATTTTTGGCTACCACGCGCTGCAACTGGGCTTCGGCCAACTGGATACTCTGCATACTAACCGCATGCCGCACCGCTGGCTGGCGATGGACCAGTCCGGTCTCATCCATCAGGGTCTTACACCGCCCATGGCTTTGGCAACCGACTTTTGCGCCTTGCCCTTTTCTTCCAGCAGCCTGGACCTGGTGGTGCTGCCGCATACCCTGGAATTCAGCGCCGATCCGCATGCCACCTTGCGCGAGGTGGAGCGGGTACTGGTGCCCGAAGGCCGCGTGGTGATCTGTGGCATGAACCCCACCAGCTTGTGGGGCTTCAAGCAGGGGCGTGGCCGCATGTTTCAGCGCTTTGGGGCGGGTCGGCTGTTTCTGCCCGAGGGCGGCGAGTTCATAGGCCACTGGCGTTTGCGAGACTGGTTGCGCTTGCTGAGTTTTGAGGTGGAGGCGGCCGAGTTCGGTTGCTACCGGCCCGCCTTGCGCAGCGACAAATGGTTGCAGCGCTTCGCCTGGATGGACCGGGCCGGTTCGCGCTGGTGGCCGATACTGGGGGCTGCGTATTTTTTGGTGGCGGTCAAGCGGGTGCGCGGCATGCGCCTGCTGGAGCCGGCCTGGAAGGCCAAGCCGGTACGCGCCGGTAACTCCGTGTCGGTGGCCAACAGTGTTTCTGAATATAAGAATCTGGAGAATGACGATTGAATGATGTGGTGATTTATACCGACGGCGCCTGCAAAGGCAACCCGGGTCCGGGCGGTTGGGGCGCCTTGCTGCGCTCTGCCGATGGTTCTGAAAAAGAGCTTTGTGGCGGAGAGCTGGGTACCACCAACAACCGCATGGAGATGATGGCCGTGATCGAGGCGCTGAGCGCGCTCAAGCGGCCCTGCAAGGTGGTGCTGCATATTGACAGCCAGTACGTGCTTAAGGGCATGACGGAGTGGCTGGTCGGCTGGAAGGCCAAAGGCTGGAAGACCGCTGCCAAGCAGCCGGTAAAAAACGTGGACCTGTGGCAACGCCTGGACGCGCTGGAGGCCAACGCCGGCCACACCATCGACTGGCGCTGGGTCAAGGGCCATGCCGGCGACCCGGGCAACGAGCGCGCGGATGCGCTGGCTAACAAGGGCGTGGAAAAAGCGTTGGGGCGTTGAGCCTAAATCACGCCATCGAACATTAGCACGTCGACTTCCTCACCTACCGCCACATTACTCTGTTCATGGTGCAGCACCAGCAGGCCATTGGCCACGGCCATGGAGCTCAGCACGCCCGAGCCTTGCTGGCCGGTGGTGCGCACCTGCAGGCTGCCATTCGCACGGGTCTGCACAATGGCACGCTGGTATTCAGTGCGTCCGGGTTTTTTGCGGATGGGCTCCAGGCTGTGGGCCTTGAGCAAAGGCAGTTCTTTGCTGGCGCAACCCATCATCTGCAGCAGAGCGGGGCGCACAAAGGCCAGAAAGGTCACCATCACCGCCACCGGATTGCCAGGCAGGCCAAACAGCATGGCCGAGCCTATGCGTCCTACCGCCATGGGCCGGCCCGGGCGCATGGCGATTTTCCAGAAGGCCACGCCGCTGGGGCCGCCCGCCATTTTTTGCATCACGGCCTTGGTGTGGTCGGCCTCGCCCACGCTGACGCCGCCGCTGGTGATGATGGCATCGGCCTGTTCGGCGGCTTGTTGGAAGGCCGCCTCCAGGGCGATGGGGTCGTCACGTACCACGCCCATGTCCAGCACCTGCACACCCATGCGCGTGAGCAGGCCAAACAGGGTGTAACGGTTGCTGTCGTAGACCGCGCCTTCGCGTGCGGACTCACCCAGGCTGAGGATCTCGTCTCCGGTGGAGAAAAAGGCCACCCGGAGTTGGCGTCGTACCCCGACTTGTGCGATGTTCAAGCTGGCCAGCAGGCCCAGGGCGGCCGGGCCAATCGTGGCTCCAGCCAGCAGGGCTGGTTGACCCAGGCTCAGGTCCTCGCCCTTGAAGCGGCGGTTGTCTCCGCGCTGCAAGGCGCCCGCTGGAATCGTGATGCGCGGACCTTCTGGCTGCACCAGCTCCTGCGGCACCACCGTGTCCAAGCCGGCAGGCATTACAGCTCCGGTCATGATCTTCAGGCATTGGGCGTCGCCGATTTGGCCCGTCCAGGCCTTGCCAGCGAAGGCGGTACCTGCGACCTCCAGGCTCAGCGCGCAACCAGCCTGGAGCAATTCGCCGCGAAAGGCGTAGCCATCCATGGCCGAGTTGTCGTGCGCTGGCACGTCGATGGGCGAGACCACATCGGCTGCCAGCACCCGGCCCAGGGCCGCCTTCAGGGCCACGATCTCGGTCTGCACCAGCGGCGTCACCAGCGTACGCAAAAACTGCAGGGCAGTGTCGGCGCGCAGGGCCTGTGGGTCGTAGCCCTGCAGGCTGGCGGCGACTGCATCCAGGGTCTTCATGTCTTCTCCAAATCGTGTAGCTCGTCCAGGGTGTTGGCATTGGCAAAGGCGCGCGGGTCGTCTGCGGGCAGATCAAATGCCACCTTGGTCTGCCGCTGGCTGGCGGTCCAGGCGCCGATCTTGCGCCCGCCGCTCTCTATGAAGGTGCGCAGGCTGCCTTGCAGGCGGCTGCGCATCAGGCAAAACACCGGTTGCGGGCGCAACAGCGTGCTGCCATCTGCTTGCACATCGGTCGCCATGGCCATGGCGACATCGGCTTCTTTGCTATCCAGGGCCGCTGCCAGGCGTTCTAGCAAGTCCAGCGGGAACAGGGGTGAGTCGCAGGGAACGCTGAGTACGTAGTCGAAGCGTCGCAGGCCCTGCTCCATGGCCACCAGAAAGCCCGCGAGCGGGCCGACAAAGTCGGGCACGCTGTCGCTCCACACCGGCACGCCCAGGGCTGCGTAGGCGTTCAGATTGCGGTTGGCATTGACCGCAATCAGTCCGGGGCTGCCCGCAGTTTGCTGCTGCAGGCGCTCCAATGCAGTCTGCGCCAGGGGCTGCCCACGAAAGATTTGTAAGCCCTTGTCCACGCCACCCATGCGGGTCGCGCGGCCGCCGGCCAGAATGACGGCGCAGACTTTGGCCGCAACAATGGGGGAGTGGCCCATGGCTAGCCGCCTATATAGCTCATCTCGACCCGGCGTCGGCCTTCGCCGACAGGGGCTGCACCCTCGGAGCCGCGCAGTTCGGAGTAACGGTCGGTGCGGGCAGACCAGATGCGGGCAATAGCCGAGGCCAGTTCGGCATCGGTCTGCCCTCCGCGCACCAGTTCGCGCAGGTTGTAGCCCTGCGAGGCAAACAGGCACAAATACAGCTGGCCTTCGGTGGACAGGCGCGCACGGTTGCAGTCCGCGCAGAAGGCCTGGGTCACGCTGCTGATGACGCCGATTTCACCAGCCACCTTGTCATGGTTGCCTTGGGCATCCGCGTAACCCCAGCGCTGTGCGGTCTCACCAGGTTGGCTGGGTTCCAGCGCAATCAGTGGCAATTCCTGTTGCAACCGTTTGACAAGCTCGGCCGAGGGCAGCACGTCGTTCATGCGCCAGCCGTTGGTGGCGCCTACGTCCATGTATTCGATGAAGCGCAGCACGATGCCGCTGCCCCTGAAATGCCGTGCCATGGGCAAAATCTGGCTGTCGTTGGTGCCGCGCTTGACCACCATATTGATCTTGATCGGCCCCAGGCCCGCCTGTTGCGCGGCGGCGATGCCGTCCAGCACCTCTTGCACCGGAAAGTCCACGTCGTTCATGGCGCGAAAGACGCTGTCGTCCAAGCCGTCCAGGCTCACGGTCAGGCGCTTGAGCCCGGCGGCCTTGAGTGCTGTGGCCTTGCGGGTCAGCAAAGAGCCATTGGTGGTGAGCGTCAGGTCCAGGGCCGCACCATCCGGCGTACGCAGCGAGGCCAGTTGCTCAATCAGGACTTCAATATTTTTGCGCAGCAACGGCTCACCACCGGTGAGGCGGATTTTCTGCACACCGTGGGCAACGAATTGCCGTGCGATGCGGGTGATCTCTTCAAATGTCAGCAGCGAGCTATGCGGCAGGTAGGGATAGTCTTTGGTAAAGACATCCTTGGGCATGCAATAGCTGCAGCGAAAGTTGCAGCGGTCGGTGACGCTGATGCGCAGGTCGTGCAGCAAGCGCCCACGCGTATCGGCAAGCAGACCATGGGCCTGCTGAGCGGCCTGACCCGGTGCGGCAGCCGGAATTGGCAGTGCGCCGGGACGTAGGTCAAGCAAAGGTACGATGCGCTTTGGGGGTGTTTCTGACATGTCCGTATTGTCCCTGTTGGCGCACCGTTGCGCGCAAGCAGGCTTGACGCTGGTAGGGTTTTGGTTTGCGGCCGCAGGGTGGCCCTATTGGGTGCTCATGGGCCGGTAGCCGATGCGGGCCGCAGCGATCACCGCCTGGGTGCGGTTCTGCACATTAAAATGGCGCAGGATGGTGGTCACATGGGTTTTGACGGTTTCTTCGGAGACATGCAGTTGGTCGGCAATCTCACGGTTGGCCAAGCCGTCCAGCAAGCAGCGCAATACCAACTCCTGGCGCTGGGTCAGTACCGGTTTTCCATTAGGCGCCAAGGGTTCTGAGACGCCCAGGGTACTGAGTTCCTGTGGCAGGTAGATATCACCTTCGAGTACGCTGCGCACGGCGCGCAGCAACTCATCACTGACACAGGATTTGGTGACAAAACCGGCTGCTCCGGCCTGCAACACCTGGCGCATGATATGGGTGCTGGCAGAGCCAGACAGCAAGACGATGGGCAGTTCCGGGTGGCGTTCGCCAAAAATCGCCAGTGCGGCAAGTCCGTTCATGTCCGGTAGGTGGTAGTCCAGCAGCACCAGGTCCAGATCGCCATGGGTCTGGGCCATGGAAAAGGCCTGCTCGCAGGTACCTGCCTGTAGCACTTCCAGGTTTTCTTCCAAACCCTTGAGCACTTGGCGCAACCCTTCGCGTACCAGTGCATGGTCATCTACAACAAGTATTTTCACCAACAGCTCTTTTTATAGTGCCAAACGTTTACCCAGGTAAGTATCGTAGGGCATTTTGGTGGCTTTTGTATACACCCAGCCAGGCCCCATCCAAATAAGAAAGCCCGCCGAATGGCGGGCTTTGTCCTGGATCAGTGGTCAGGACGCAGTGCCCTGGGTTAGCCGCCGTGGATCTTCATCATCAGCGGAACAATCAGCAGGGCCACAATGTTGATGATCTTGATCAGCGGGTTCACCGCCGGGCCGGCCGTGTCCTTGTAGGGGTCGCCAACCGTGTCTCCGGTAACGGCCGCTTTATGGGTCTCCGAGCCTTTGCCACCAAAGTTGCCGTCTTCAATGTACTTTTTGGCGTTGTCCCAGGCGCCGCCACCGGTGCACATGGAGATGGCCACAAACAGGCCGGTCACGATGGTGCCCATCAGCAGGCCGCCCAAGGCGGCCGGGCCCAGCACCAGGCCGACCAGAATGGGGGCCACCACCGGCAGCAAGCTGGGGATCATCATTTCCTTGATGGCGGCGCTGGTCAGCATGTCTACCGCGGTGTCGTACTCGGGCTTGCCCGAGCCATCCATGATGCCCTTGATGTCGCGGAACTGGCGGCGAACTTCCACCACCACCGCACCGGCGGCGCGGCCCACGGCTTCCATGGCCATGGCGCCGAACAGGTATGGGATCAGGCCGCCAATGAAGAGGCCGATGATGACCATGGGGTCGCTCAGGTCGAACTTCACATGGCTGCCCAGGCCTTCGAGCTTGTGGGTGTAGTCGGCAAACAGCACCAGGGCGGCCAGACCGGCAGAGCCGATGGCGTAGCCCTTGGTGACGACCTTGGTGGTATTGCCCACGTCGTCCAGCGGATCGGTGATGTCGCGCACGCTAGCCGGCAGTTCGGCCATTTCGGCAATGCCGCCGGCGTTGTCGGTGATCGGGCCATAGGCATCCAGCGCCACCACAATGCCGGCCATGCTGAGCATGGAGGTGGCTGCAATGGCAATGCCGTACAGGCCTGCCAGGGCGTAGGCGCTGTAGATGGCAGCACAGACAAACAGCACCGGCCAGGCGGTGGAGCGCATGGACACGCCCAGGCCGGCAATGATGTTGGTGCCGTGACCGGTGGTGGAGGCTTGGGCGATGTGGCGCACCGGGGCGTACTGGGTGCCGGTGTAGTACTCGGTAATCCAGACCAGCGCGCCGGTCAGGATCAGGCCGACGGCGCAGGCACCAAACAGGGCGCTGGCAGTGATGACGCGGCCGTCCGCTGTGGTAAGCGCAGCCGGGAACAGGCTTTGCGTCACAAAGTAGAACGCGATCAGCGACAGCACACCTGCCACGGCTAAGCCTTTGTAGAGCGCGGGCATGACGTTCTTCATATCCGGCGAGGCCTTGACGAAGAAGCATCCGATGATGGAGGCGACGATGGACACGGCTCCAAGGCTCAGGGGGTAGAGCACCGCGTTGGGGCCACCGGCACCCAGCAGCAGGGCGCCCAGCACCATGGTGGCAATCAGGGTGACGGCGTAGGTTTCAAACAGGTCGGCAGCCATGCCGGCACAGTCACCCACGTTGTCACCCACGTTGTCGGCAATCACGGCCGGGTTGCGCGGGTCATCCTCGGGGATGCCAGCCTCCACCTTGCCCACCAGATCGGCGCCCACGTCGGCGCCCTTGGTGAAGATACCGCCGCCCAGACGGGCGAAGATGGAAATCAGCGAAGAGCCAAAGGCAAAGCCGATCAGCGGATTCGATTTGGCTGCAGTCACCATGCCATCGGGCACCAAAAACCAGTAGAAGGCGGTGACGCCCAACAGACCCAAGCCGACCACCAGCATGCCGGTGATGGCGCCGCCGCGAAAGGCCACATCCAGCGCCGGGCCGATGCCCTTGGTGGCGGCTTGCGCCGTGCGCACATTGGCGCGCACCGATACGTTCATGCCGATGAAGCCGCAGGCGCCAGAGAGTACGGCTCCCAGGACAAAGCCCACCGAACTCATGCTGTCCAGAAAGACGGCAATCAGGATCGCCAGCACCACCCCGACCATGGCAATGGTGCGGTATTGACGAGAGAGGTAAGCCGCCGCGCCGGTCTGGATAGCTGCAGCAATTTCCTGCATCCTGGCGTTGCCGGCATCCTGGGAAAGAATCCAGCTGCGTGCCC
>JAYVNF010000280.1:0-4570 GCA_043758575.1 Rhodoferax sp. | reverse complement strand
CGCGGCGACACCCGCACCTCCATCTTCGACAAGGACGCCAGCATTGCCCTGGACGGCACCTTTGTGAAGCTGATCAGCTGGTACGACAACGAATGGGGCTACTCCAACAAGTGCCTGGAAATGGTCCGCGTGGTGGGCACCTTCCAAGGAGCGGCACTGTGAAGGTCCTGCGCTTTGCCGATGTGGTGGCCAGCGGCTTTGCCGCCGGACGCCGGGTCTTTATTCGCGCCGACCTGAACGTGCCGCTGGACACGCAAGGCCGCATCACCGAAGACACGCGCATACGCGCCAGCCTGCCCTGCATCCGCATGGCGCTGGAGGCCGGCGCGGCCGTCATGGTCACCAGCCATCTGGGCCGTCCTACCGAAGGTGTCTTTACCGAACAGGATTCCCTGGCCCCGGTCGCCCAGCGCCTGGGCGAACTGCTGGGCCGCGAGGTGCCGCTGGTTCGCAACTGGGCGGACCTTTCGGGCGTGGCCCCGGTCGCGCCCGGTCAGATCGTCCTGCTGGAAAACTGCCGCCTCAACATCGGTGAAAAAAAGAACGACGAGGCCCTGGCGCGCCGCCTGGCTGCCTTGTGCGACATCTTTGTGCACGACGCCTTTGGCACCGCCCACCGCGCCGAGGCCACCACCTATGGCATGGCGCAGTACGCGCCGATTGCCTGCGCCGGACCGCTCTTGTCCGCAGAGATTGACGCCATCAACCTGGCCCTGCAAAAGCCGGCGCGGCCGCTGGTGGCGATTGTTGCGGGCTCCAAGGTGTCCAGCAAACTCAGCATCCTCAACGCTTTGTCCAAGAACGTGGACCAGCTGATTGTGGGCGGCGGCATTGCCAACACCTTCATGCTGGCGGCCGGTTTGAACATCGGCAAAAGCCTGGCCGAACCCGGCCTGGTGGGCGAGGCCCGCGCCGTCATCGAGGCCATGCGCGCGCGCGGCGCCGCGGTGCCCATCCCGACCGAAGTGGTCACCGCCAAAAGCTTTGGCGCCGATGCCGTGGCCACCATCAAAGCCGCCACGGATGTGGCCGATGACGACCTGATTCTGGACATAGGCCCCGAGACCGCCCAGCGCCTGGCCGAGCAACTGCAGCGCGCCGGCAGCATCGTGTGGAACGGTCCGGTCGGTGTGTTCGAGTTCCCGGCCTTTGAGAACGGCACCCGGGTGATCGCCCAGGCGATTGCCCAGTCTGCCGCCTTCAGCATTGCCGGCGGTGGCGACACGCTGGCCGCCATTGCCAAGTACGGCATTGAAAAAGACGTGGGCTACATCTCCACCGGCGGTGGCGCTTTTCTGGAGGTGCTGGAGGGCAAGACTTTGCCTGCCTTTCAGATTTTGCAAGCGCGTGCTGCAACTTAATTTTTATCCAAGGAGATTTTTTATGGCCTTTGTTTCCCTTCGCCAGGTACTGGACCACGCCGCCGAAAACGGCTACGGCGTGCCCGCCTTCAATGTCAACAACCTGGAACAAATCATCGCCATCATGGAGGCCGCGCAGGAGACCGACAGCCCGGTCATCCTGCAGGCCTCGGCGGGAGCACGCAAATACGCCGGCGAGGCCTATCTGCGCCACCTGATGCTGGCCGCAGTGGAGACGCACCCCGACATTCCGGTGGTGGTGCACCAGGACCATGGCACGTCGGCTGCGGTGTGCCAGCAAAGCATACGCTCGGGCTTTACCAGCGTGATGATGGACGGCTCGCTCATGGGTGACGGCAAGACCCCGGCCAGCTACGACTACAACGTGGAGATCACCCAGCGCGTCTGCCAGATGGCGCACCCGATTGGAGTCTCGGTCGAGGGCGAGCTGGGTTGCCTGGGCTCGCTGGAAACCGGTGAGGCCGGCGAAGAAGACGGCATAGGCGCCGAAGGCAAACTCACGCACGACATGATGCTGACCGACCCGCTGCAGGCGCGCGAGTTTGTGCAGCGCACCGGCGTGGACGCCCTGGCCATTGCCATAGGCACCAGCCACGGCGCCTACAAGTTCACGCGCAAGCCCACCGGCGACATCCTGGCCATGGACCGCATTGCCGCCATCCACGCCCAGATCCCCAACACGCATCTGGTGATGCACGGCTCCAGCAGCGTGCCGCAGGAATGGCTGGCCATCATTCGCCAGTTCGGTGGCGACATCAAGGAGACCTACGGCGTGCCGGTGGAAGAGATCCAGCGTGGCATCCAGAGTGGGGTGCGCAAGATCAACATCGACACCGACATCCGCCTGTCCATGACCGGCGCCATGCGCCAGCTCTTCGCCCAGCAGCCTGCTGAGTTCGACCCGCGCAAGGCGCTGCTGGCCGCCAAGAACGCGGCCCGCGGCATTGTGAAGGCGCGCTTTGAGGCCTTTGGCTGTGCCGGGCAGGCGTCCAAGATCAAGCCGGTGGGGCTGGAGGCGATGGCCAGGCGGTATGGGTAATCCCAAGTATTGACGTGATGATGCTCCCTGGGAGTGCATTTGAAATGTAATGAAAACGTATATACTTTATTCGTACATTTCATGAGAGGCGCACGATGTCCAAGGAAGCCGTTTTCACGATGAAGCTAGAGTCAGAGTTGCGTGCCGATTTCATGGCCGAAGCGCAGGCCGCCCACAGGCCTGCGTCCCAGGTCCTGCGTGAATTGATGCGTGAATTCGTCAAGCAGCAGCGTGAGACGCGGGAATACGGTGCGTTCCTGGAGCGCAAGGTGGAGGCGGGCCGCATCTCCATGCGTGAGGGGACAGGTCAAACCAATGACGAGGTTGAAGCCCTGTTCGCCGCCCGCCGTGCGGGCGTAGCGAGCCAGACGTGAGGCTTGTCTGGACGCCAAAGGCCCTGCAGGATCGCGTTGACATTTGGGACTACATAGCGGCCGAAAACCCACGAGCCGCTGCCCGCATGGACGAACTTTTCAGCGATGCCGCCGCCAGGCTGATCTCGCATCCGAAGCTGGGCCGGACGTGAACGATTCAAGGAACCCGCGAGCTGATTCCCCACGAGAGCTATCGTCTGGTGTACGAAATCTCTGGCGAAACGGTGTGGATATTGACGCTGGTTCACACGGCGCGCCAGTGGCCGCGACCTTGAACTTGGATGGAATGCGGGCCACGGCATGAATGAACATCTCCTCGCAAAGGAGTTGGCACTGTGCTGAAATAGCCAGCCCAATCAAAATCCACGGAGACCCCCCATGACCGAACGAACAGGACACTGTCTGTGCGGTGCTGTCAGCTTCACGCTCGCGGCCGACCCCCTGGCAACCCGCATCTGCTGGTGCCGCGATTGCCAGCATCTGGCAGCCAATGGCACGGTGAACATGCTGGTACCGGCGGACGCGCTCAGTGTCAGCGGCGAACTGTCCGAGCACACCAAGACTGCCGACAGCGGCAGCTCGGTGACGCGTCTGTTCTGTCCGAGCTGCGGCACCCACCTGTTTGCCAAGTCATCGGCCCGCCCGCAGTTCCGGGTGGTGCGCGCCGGCAATCTGGATGAACCTTCGTCCATTCAACCCAGCACCAATATCTGGGCGGGCAGCGCACCCGGCTGGGCCTGCCTGGACCCGGCCCTGGAGCGTGTGGACCAGCAACCGGCGCCACCCAAGCCGGCGCCGGCGGTCGGCTAAGCCGGCAGCAAGACGGCCATGCACGCCAAGCCGCACGCTGAGCTGCTGGCACTCCAAGGGCATGCGTTTTTGCTCCAGTACGCGTTGCCGAATTTCTTCTTCCACCTCACAACGGCCTATGCCATTTTGCGCAGTTGTGGCGTGCCGCTGGGCAAGCAGAGCTTTGATGGGTTCCACGCGTATGGCGGGTAGCAGGGCCGGGTGAGCAGCGCACGCAGTGCCGCTTTGGTGGTTTCGCCCACACCGGTTTTGCGCTAGCATGGCCTCCCCAAAACTCCACTGGAGCACCCCATGAGCACCTCTGTTTGTCCTTTTGTATGGCATGACCTGATCACCACCGACACCACTGCGGCCAAGGCGTTTTACGCCCAGGTGCTGGGCTGGAACATGCAGGCTTTTCCCAGCGAGAACGAGTACACCGTGGTCTCGGCTGGCACCACCGGCATAGGCGGGATCATGCCGATTCCGGCAGCGGCGAGTGCGCGCGGCGCACCGGCTTGCTGGCAAGGCTATATCGCGGTGCCTGACGTCGATCTGTGGGCGGCACGGGTGCAGGCCAAGGGTGGCTCCATCATCCAGGCGCCCCAGGACATTCCCAACGTCGGGCGCTTTGCCGTGGCCGCCGATTTGCATGGCGCAGTGTTCATTCTGTTCAAGCCCAACGGCGAAGCGGCCATGCCCGGCGCGGCACCGGGAACACCGGGAACCGTGGGCTGGAATGAGCTGCACGCAGGCAACGGCCTGGCGGCCTTCGACTGGTATGCGGATCTGTTCGGCTGGAGCCAGGTGCGCGACATGGACATGGGGCCCATGGGCGTGTACCGCCTGTTCGCCACTGGCGGCGCGGATGCGGTGGGCGGCATGATGAACAAGATGCCGGAGGCACCCGGACCGTTTTGGGCCTATTACTTCAACGTCCAGACTCTGGATGCCGCGATGGAGCGGGTTCGGGCTGCCGGTGGCAA
>JAYVNF010000279.1:0-4571 GCA_043758575.1 Rhodoferax sp. | reverse complement strand
CACGGTGGATGGTGAGGTCCACACCGTGCAGCACATGGCTGGAGCCATACCAGGCGTGCAGGCCTTGGGCTTGCAGAATCGGCTCTGCTGCTGACACATTCATTCAGTGGTCTCCCAAATACGCGCTGAGCACCTGTGGATGGGTGCGTATGGCAGAGGGTGTATCGCTGGCAATCACGCTGCCATTGACCATCACCGTGACCCGGTCGGCAATGCGGAACACCGCATCCATATCGTGCTCCACCAGCAAAATCGCGTGCTCGCTTTTCAAGGCTTCCAGCATGGCCAGCATGCGTTCGGTTTCTTCGGCGCCCATGCCGGCCAGGGGTTCGTCCAGCAGCAGCACCTGGGGCTTGGTCGCCAGGCACATGGCAATTTCCAACTGGCGCTTTTGCCCGTGCGAGAGCAGGCCGGCCGAGAGGTTTTGCAAATCGGTCAGGCCGCTGCGCGCAACCACGTCTTCGGCAATGCTGCAGCTCACTTCGCACTTCTGTGCGCTCTGCCACCACTTCCAGGCTTGCTGGTGCGTGGCCTGTGCGGCCAGGCGGCAGTTCTCGAACACACTGAACGTGGGATAGATGGTGTTGCGCTGGTAGCTGCGGCCCAGGCCGGCACGGGCGCGGCGGGCTTGGGCCCAGGCCGTCACGTTCTGGCCCATGAGTTCCACGCGGCCTTCACTGGGCGGGAATTCGCCCGAAAGGATGTTGATGAGTGTGGACTTGCCAGCGCCGTTGGTGCCTATGACGGCATGCACGCTGCCGCGTGTGAGTTCCACATTCACCTGGTTCAGGGCCACCAGGCCGCCCCAGCGGCGCGTGATGTTGTGGCCGCGCAGCAGTATTTCGCCGGGCGGTACCACTGCAGCGGCGACTGGACCGGCCCCTGGACTGCTGCGGGTGCTTGGAGGTGCCATGGTTGCGGTGTTCATTGCGCAGCTTCTCCCGCCTGTTTGCCACCCAGCAGGCGTGCGCGTATCTGTTCGGGCAGGCCCACCAGGCCGCGCGGCAATAGCACCACGCTGGCGATGATGGACAAACCTAAACCCAGATGCCAGTGCTTGGCCAGGGCGCCAAAGATGGCCTCGGACTTGAACAGCTCCTGCAGCAGGGCAAAGGCGAAGGCGCCTACGAGCGCGCCACGCAGATGGCCCAGGCCGCCCAGAATAATCATGATCAGGACGGCGCCTGACAAATGCCAGCTCATCATCTCGGGGTTCACAAAACCGTCTTTCACGGCGAACAAAAAGCCGGCCAGACCGGCAATGCCGCCGGACACGGTGAAGGCCGCCAGCTTGTAGGGGTAGGTGGAAAAACCGGTGGCGCACATGCGCTGTTCGTTGACGCGTATGCCGGCCAGGGCCCGGCCGAAACGCGAGCGGTTCAGCACGGCCAGGCCCGCAAACACCAGCAGCAAACAGGCCAGCGTGAAGCCGTACAAGGTGCTGCCTTTGTCCAGATCAATGAACGTGCCCAGCACCGGTTTGAGTGTCAGGTAAATACCGTCGGTGCCGCCACCCAAGGGCGTGTCGTGCACCACGTAATAGGCCATTTGCGCAAAGGCCAGCGTGACCATGATGAAGTACACACCCTTGGTGCGCAGTGACAGGGCGCCCACCACCAGCGCGTAGGCGGCAGCGGCCAGCACGCAGGCCGGCAGCAGCCAGGCAATGGAAGTCGGGTTGGAGTCCGAAGACAGCAGCACCGCCGCATACGCGCCTATGCCGAAGAAGGCGGCTTGGCCAAAGCAGATCAGGCCGGTGCCACCCACCAGCAACTCCAGGCTCAGGGCAAAGATGGCATAGACCATGATCTTGGTGACGAAGTCGATGCCGTAGCTGCCCGAGACCTGTGGAAACAGGGCCAGCAGCGCAAAGCACGCGACAACAAAAATGGAACGTGAATTTTTCATCTTATGCAGCCTTGAACAGACCGTCGGGTTTCCAAAGCAAGATGAGCGCCATCAACACGTACACCAGCACGCCGGCGGCTTGCGGCAGCAGCACCTTGCCAAAGGTGTCGACCAGGCCAATCAAAAGGGCGGCCAGCAGCGCACCGCGAATCGAGCCAATGCCGCCAATCACCACCACCACAAAGCAGATGATGAGCACCGTGTCGCCCATGCCCGGATACACCGAGGAAACGGGTGCTGCCACCATGCCAGCCAACACGGCAATCGCCATGCCGGCGGCAAACACCACGCGGTACAAAAACTTAATGTCTATGCCCAGGGACTGCACCATTTCGCGGTTGGCACTGCCGGCGCGGATCATCATGCCCAGCCGCGTCTTGGTGAACACCAGGTACATGCCCAGGGCCAGTGCCAGGCACACACCCGATATGAAGAGGCGGTAGACCGGGTAGGTCATCATCTCACCCAAGGGCAGCGTGCCCGCCAGAAAGGCCGGTACCTCCACGCCATGCACCTCGTCGCCCACCAAGAGGCTGCGCAGTTCTTCAAACACCAGAATCAGGCCATAGGTCATCAGCACCTGCTGCAGGTGTTCGCGCTCATATAGGAAGCTGAAGAAAGCCCACTCCAGCACATAGCCCATGATCACCGCCAGCACCACGCCCACCAGCAGCGTGGCAAAAAAACCGCCGCCAAAGGTAGCCGCCACCATGGGCGCCAAGGCATAGGCCATGTAGGCGCCCATCATGTAGAAGCTGCCATGCGCCAGGTTGATGACGCCCATGATCCCGAAGATCAGCGTCAGGCCCGAGGCCACCAGAAACAGCAGCAGGCCGTACTGGAGGGCGTTCAGACACTGAATTAGAAAAATCGACAAGTCCATGGGGTCGTCCGGTGGCGCTGGCGCGCTTTACATCTTGCAGCCGCGGGCTGGGTCGGTCAGGCCTTTGCTGGCAATGCCCACCATCTTGTTTTCCTTGCCGCTCACCTGGCGCAGGTAAATATCCTGCACCGGGTTGTGGGCCTTGGAGAGCGAGAAGGTGCCGCGTGGGCTATCGATCTTGGCGGCTTCCACGGCAGCGGCAAACTCGGCCTTCTTGCTGGTGTCGCCATTCACGGCCTTCAGGCCTATGCCCAGAATTTGCGCCGCGTCATAGCCTTGCACCGCGTAGACATCGGGCTGCAATTTATAGGCCTTGGCATAGGCCAGGCGGAAGCTCTTGTCCTTGGGGGTATCCAGGCCGTCGGCGTAATGCAGAGCGGTGAACAGGCCTTCGGCGTCCGCGCCTTGGGCGTCCAGCGTGCCATCGGTCAGAAAGCCCGAACCATACAGGGGGATGGTTTTCTTCAGACCGGCGGCCGCATAGTCCTTGACGAATTTCACCGCGCCACCACCGGCGAAGAAGGTGAACACGGCGTCGGGCTTGGTGGCTGCAATATCGGTCAGCAAGGCCTGGAATTCCACGTTGGGGAAAGGCAGATTGAGTTCCTTGACGACCGTGCCGCCACCCTTTTCAAAGGCTTCCTTGAAGCCGCGCACGCTCTCGTCACCGGCTGCGTATTTCCAGGTGATGGTGGCAACCTTCTTGATGCCCTTCTTGGCCATGACTTCGCCCATGGCGTAGCCGGGTTGCCAGTTGCTAAACGAGCTGCGGAAGATGTTGGGGGCGCACATGGCACCGGTCACCGCGTCGGCACCGGCGTTGGGCACGATCAGCAGGGTGCCAGTTTCCTTGGCCACCTTGGCCATGGCCATGGCCACGCCGGAGTGCACGGTGCCAATCAGCACGTCCACGTTGTCGCGCTTGACCAACTTGTTGACGTTGTCGGTGGCTTTCGAAGGATCGGACTCATCGTCCACCTTGACGAACTCGACTTCGCGCCCGGCAATCTTGCCGCCCTGCTCGGCCAGATACAGCTTGAAGCCGTTTTCAATCGCGTTGCCCAGGGCGGCAAAGGTGCCGGTGTAGGGCAGCATCAGGCCGACCTTGAGTTTGGCGCCGGCCTGCGCGAAGGCGGCGGTGGACAGGATGGCCGCAGCGGCGGCGATCAGGGTGGTGCGAAAAAACGTGTGCTTCATGTGTCTATCTCCAAGTGTTGTCGTTGAAAAATTGCTGGACCGCTGCTATCAGGCGGTCTGGCTGGTCTTTGTGCGGTGAGTGGCCGCAATCGGCCAGCTCAACGAGTGCACATTGTGGGGTGACTTTGGCTATTCCATGGATCTGTTCCAGGGTTCCGTACTCATCGTTTACCCCTTGTACGGCCAGCAGGGGGCAGGTGATGGTGGCCAGTTCCTGCGTGATGTTCCAGTCACGGAATTCCGGGTGCAGCCAGATGTCGTTCCAGCCCCGGAATACCGAATCCACATCGGCGTGGTGGCGGGCGAGGCGTTGGCGCAAATCCGTCTCCGCGTAGGCGGTGCGCGCCTCGGCGATGCTGGCCACCGAAACATCTTCGACCAGGATGTGCGGCGCCAGTACCACGGCGCCGGCTATGTTGTCGGGGAAGCACGCGGCATACAGCAGGGCGATGGAGCCGCCGTCGCTGTGGCCCAGCAGCCAGGGTTTATGCACGGCCGCGTCCACGCCCAGCGCCTTGAGCAGTGCGGGCAGCAGTTCAAAGGCCTGGCGGTGCATGAAGTCGGGTGCCAGTGGCGCATCCGC
>JAYVNF010000278.1:0-4591 GCA_043758575.1 Rhodoferax sp. | reverse complement strand
CGCTCTTGACCGAATCCCTCAGCTATCCGGGGCTGCAGGCGCTGGCGCGGCTGATGCGCCTGCAACTGGTGGGCATTGAGATGGACGAGCAGGGCCTGCTGCCCGACGCGCTGGAGCATGCGGCCCGCCACATTGACACCAAGCTGCTGTACTGCTCACCCAGCTTGCACAACCCGACCAATGCCAGCATGTCGCTGCAGCGGCGCCAGGCGATTGCCCAGGTGGTGCGCCGGCACAAGCTGTTGTTGATCGAAGACGCGGTGCATGCCGCAGCCCAGGCCGAACCCCTGCCGGCTCTGAGCAGCCTGTTGCCTGAGCACGCCTTTTTGCTGTCCAGTTTTTCCAAGGTGGCCGGTCCCGGCCTGCGCGTGGGCTATATCGAGGCGGCGCCGCAGTGGCTGAGCAAGCTGGCGGCCAGCATGCGGGCCGACTGCTGGATGGTGGCGCCGCTGTTGCCAGAAATCGCCAGTGAATGGATAGACAGCGGCGTGGCCGAGCAGCTGATTGCAGCCCAGCGCAGCGCCATCGCCCAGCGCCTGGCCGTGGCGCTGCCGTTGCTGCATGGTCTGGCCTACCGCAGCAAGCCGGAGTCGCCGCTAATCTGGCTGCCCCTGCCCGAACCCTGGCGCGCCGACCAGTTCTCTGCGGCACTGCGCCAGGCCGGCGTGCTGGTGCGCACCGCCGACCACTTTGCCGTGGGGCGCATGGTGCCGCCGCAGGCGGTGCGTCTGAGCGTAAATGCAGTGGGCTCCAGCGCCGAACTGGAGCGCGGGCTGCGTGCCGTGCTGGCGGTGCTGCACAGCCAGCACTTGCCGATTCAGCGTGGAATGCCTTAGATTGAATGTGTGAATATAAGCACATTTTTTCGGAGGCCACCCTATGGACAACTCCATGCGCACCGCACGCACGATGTGCTGAGTCCATGGCCCAAGGGACTAAAGCCGGTAACGACCTGACGGTGGACCTGTATGCGGCCGATGGCAGCACGCTTTTGCTGCGCCATGTGGCGGTGGACGGCAGCGGGCATTTCCAGGCCACCTTGGGCAACTACGCCGGCGTGGTGTTTGCCCGGCTCGGCTACTGCAGCTCCGTCCCATATTCCAGCGCCGCATCCAGCACCGTGCCGAGCTGGTCATGCGCGTAGGTGCTGAAGACGTAGATGGCAAAGCTGTCGGTGCCCAGGCGGTGCAGCATGCAGGGCACATGGTGGGTCCCGGTGAGGGCCACATCGCCCACGGCGAAATGGGCCTCGCGCAGGTCCAGCGCAAACAGCTTGCCCAATACGGCGCGGCATTGCGCACCGCTGATGTGAATGCGGCAGCGCGCGTGGCTAAGGTCGGTGACGGCGCCGGTGTGCGCATCGATGGAGGCGCGCAGCAGGGCGGTGCGGTCGGTGCTGTCATCGCCTACCAGCACAAACTCTTCCGGGCCGGTGCGCAGCAAGAGGCCGAGTTCGGTTTGCACGGTCTTGCCCACCTGCTGCGGCAGGCTGCTGCCGAACACCGTGGCCATTGCGGCCAACAGGCCGTCCATGCCGCTGATCCAGGTGCTGATCAGGGAGACGCTGGGCAGCGTGCCAGCGCGCAGCTGCACGCCGGTCTGGCCGGCACTGTTGGGGCGCTGGCCCGGCACATGGCCTTCGAAGGGTGAGCGCAGCAGCGCGCCGGGCGCGCGCACGGCTGCGTTTGCAAGTGTTGTATCAACCACGGTAACGGTTTCCTTCCGGATCTAGAAAGCAGGGCTCCACCACCTTGAGTTTGTATTGGCGCCCATGCACGGGCGATGCCGCCACCACGGTCTGACCCACACGGCTGGTGCCGCCTTGCAGCAGGCCCAAGGCAATCGATTTGCCCACCGACTTGCTGTAGGTGGTGCTGGTGATGTGGCCGCGGCCGTGGCCCTTGATCTCATCATCGGCAAAGAACAGGATGGCGCCGTTGTTGGGTGGCTCATTGGCGTCCAGCGCCTCCAGGCCGACCAGGGTGGGGCGGTCGTTGCGCTGCAGGTTGTCGCTGCGGCGCAGGGCATCGCCCCAGAAGGGCTTCAACTGGCTGGCCATCTTGCCCGCGCCCACATCGTCCAGCGTGGTGCGGCCGTCCATCTCGGAGCCCACCACATGGCCTTTTTCGATGCGCAGCGAGCCCAGCGCCTCCAGACCGTAGCTGCCCAGCTTCCAGGGCTTGCCCTTCTCCATCAGATGGTCCCAGACTGCCCGGCCGTGGTGCGTGGGCGTGTAGACCTCATAGGCCATTTCACCGGAGAAGGTCAGGCGGATGATGCGCACCTTCACGCCAGCCATAGCGCCGTCCAGCGTGGCATCCACTACGCCCATGAAGGGGAATGCCTCGTTGTCGAAGTTGATGCTCGGAAAGGCGGCCCGCATCACGTCGCGCACCGGGCGCCCGGCCACGCTCATGGCCGCCCACTGGTCGGAGAGCGATGTCACCGTCACACGCAGTTCCGGCCACACCACCTGCAGCAAGAATTCCAGATGGCTCATGACGCGCGCGGCCTGTGCCGTGGTGGTGGTCATGAAGAACTCGGTCTCGCTGATGCGGCTGGTGGTGCCGTCGTCCATGACGATGCCGTCTTCGCGCAGCATGAAGCCGTAGCGTGCTTTGCCCACGCCCAGCTTGGCAAAGCCGTTGACATAGACGCGGTTCAAAAATTCGGCCGCATCCGGCCCCTGCACATCGATCTTGCCCAGCGTAGACACATCGGCCATGCCAACCTGCTCGCGCACCATCTCCATCTCGGCCTTGTAGGCCGCAGACAGATTGGCGCCGTGGGTCTGGTACCAGAGCGGGCGCATCCAGTAGCCGGCCTCCATCATCTGGCCGCCGTTCTCCAGGTGCCAGTCGTGCATGGCGGTGCGGCGTACTGGTGCCAGGTGCGAACGCACGCTGCGCCCTGCCAGTGCACCGATGGTGGCTGGGGTGTAGGGCGCGCGAAAGGTGGTGGTGCCCACGTCGGCCACGGCCATGCCACGGCGCGCGGCCATCAGGGCCAGGGCGTTGAGGTTGGAGGTCTTGCCCTGGTCGGTGCCCATGCCTTGCGTGGTGTAGCGCTTGAGGTGCTCTACCGATTGGTAGCCCTCGCGGTGCGCCAGCTCCACATCGCTGGTGGACACATCGTTCTGGAAATCGACAAAGCTTTTGTCCATCGGACTAGCGGTGGTCAGCGGCGCAATGCCGCTGAAGGCCATGTAGGCGTCGCGTGAATCCGGGGCCCGGGGTGCATCGCCCTGCAGCGCTTTGCCGCACAAAAGTACCGCCTGGCGTGCCGCTTCCCAGCCGCTTTGGATGGCGGCGGTCATGGTCTGCGTGCCCAGCATGCTGCCGGCGCCAAAGTGCGCTTTGTCGAAACCGCCGGGCACAAAGCTGGAGAGTTCGGGCTTGTAGACCGGGCGTATGCCACGGTGCGAAGTCAGGTGCACCGAAGGCGTCCAGCCACCGGACATGGCCAGCAGGTCTACCGCTTGCGTGCTCAGGTTGCTGCCCACCGTGCCCGTGGCGATGTCGTAAGAGGCCAGGGCGCATTGCTTGACGCGTGCAGCGCCGGTGGCCTGCACCAGCGCGGTGGCCATGCGCACTTCCACGCCGGCGGCCTTGGCCGTTTCCATCAGCGCGCTATTGGCCTGCTTGCGCAAGTCGGCCAGCGTGACGCTGGCACCGGCCTTGGCCAGGCTAATAGCATCCGCATAGCTGGCGTCGTTATTGGTGCAGAACACGGCCTGCTTGCCGGCGATCACGCCATAGCGGTTGGCATAGGTGCCCACGGCGCTGCTGAGCATTACGCCGGGCCTGTCATTGCCGGCAAACAACAAGGGGCGCTCCAGCGCACCGCAGGCCATGACGATGCTGTGGGCGCGCAGCAGGTGCAGGCGCTGGCGTGGCACGCCCGCCTTGGGGTCGCTGCTGCTCGGCGCGCTGCGTTCGATCGCGCCCACGGTGTTGCCGTCAAACAGGCCAAAGCCGGTGGCGCGATTCATCAGCGTCACGTTGCTGAAGCCGCGCAAATCGGCCAATGTGGCTTGCAGCCAGGCCGCTTCAGGGCTGTCGGTGGCGTGGTTCAGCAGCGAGCCGCCGAATTCAAAATCCTGCTCCAGCAGGGTCACGTCCAGGCCGGCGCGGGCGGCGCCCAGGGCGGCGCTGAGGCCAGCCGGGCCTGAGCCTATGACCAGCACATCCGGAAAACCGTGGTGCCAGTCGTAGCGGTCCGGGTCGGGCAGTTCGGTGGTGCGGCCCAGGCCGGCAGCCTTGCGAATGAAGTGCTCAAAAAACATCCAGCCCTTGAGCGAGGGCATGAAGGTCTTATAATAAAAACCGGCGACGAACAGCGAGGACAGCTTGTTGTTCACCGCCATCAGGTCGAACTGCACCGAGGGCCAGGCGTTTTGCGTCCTTGCCACCAGGCCGTCGTGCGACTCGATCACGGTGGCGGCGATATTCGGTTCGGTGTGGGCGCCGCTGCCCAGTGTGAGCAGGGCGTTGGGTTCTTCTACGCCTGCGGCCACGATGCCGCGCGGTCGGTGGTATTTGAAGGAGCGCGCCACCAAGTGCTTGCCGTGGGCGAGCAGGGTGGCGGCCAC
>JAYVNF010000277.1:0-4595 GCA_043758575.1 Rhodoferax sp. | reverse complement strand
TGCTGGTCATGGTGAGCCTGGAGGGTTGCCCGTTTTGCCGCATCGCCCGCGAAAACTACCTGCTCCCGTTGCACCAGCGCAATGGCTTGCCGGTGGTGCAGATCGACATGCGAAGCAAACAAATGGTGAAGAACTTCCAGGGGCAAATGCAAACCCACGATGAATGGATACGCGCCATGAACGTGAAAGTAGCCCCGACCATTCTGTTCTTTGGGCGCGCCGGGACCGAAGTGGTGGAGCGCATGACGGGCGGCTACATCCCGGACTTCTACGGGGCCTACCTAGACGACAGACTGCGCCAGGCCAAATCCCTTGTTGCGGCCCGAGCTGAGCCCGCGCAAGCAGACCGTCTAGGGTAAGTACGGTGTCGCTCGTGCGCGAAGCAAGACATCATTTATATAATTGTACGTGCTTATATAGCGATTTATGCAAACACCTTCTCTGACCGCTTGCGACATCCCAGAACGTCCCTACTGGCCCAACTGGCTTGCCGGTTTTTCCCTGGGCGCTGTGTTGCTCCTGACCTTTGTGCTGACTGGCCATGGCCTGGGCGCCACCGGCTTCACCACGCGCCTGAGTGCCTGGTTGGGTGACTATGTGCTGCCCGCCTGGACCTTGAGGAACGACTACCTGGGCCCCTTCCTGGAAGATAGTCCGGTGCTTTCATCCTGGATCAGTTGGCAGGTTCTGGGGGTGTTTGCCGGTGGTCTGCTCTCGGCCTGGCTGGCGGGCCGCATGCATTGGCGCATTGAAGGTGCGGCGTCTGCTGGAAGTGCCATGCGCTTGTTCAAGGCCCTGGTCGGTGGCGTGCTGGCCGGGTTTGGTGCACGCATCGCAGCCGGTTGCACCAGTGGCGTGGGCCTCTCGGGCTCTGCGGTGCTGGGCGTGGCCGGATTTGTCTTTCTGGGTGCGTTCTTTGCTGCGGGCTTGCTCGCCTCGCGCCTGACCGGTGGAGGTGTGCGATGAGCAGTACGCTGGCCCTGAGCGCACCCGTGTCTGGCGTGCTGCTGGGATTTGGATTTGGATTTGTGTTGGAGCGTGCCGGCTTCGGCAGCGGCTGCAAGCTGACGGCGCAGTTCCGCTTGACGGACTGGTCGGTTTTCAAGGTCATGTTCACCGCCATTGTGTTTGCTGCCGTGGGGCTGTATGTCCTGGAATCGAGCGGGCTGGTGGACTCTAGCGGCATCTATGTCCCTGCGCCCTACCTCTGGGCCATTGCGGCCGGTGGCGCTGCCATAGGCGTTGGGTTTGCGGTGGGGGGGTACTGTCCGGGTACGGCCATGGTGGGTATCACCACGGGCCGGGTGGACGCCATCGTCTTTTTTGCGGGCCTGTTGATTGGCACTTTCGCCTTTGCCAGCCTGTTTGGATGGCTGGAGCCACTCACCACCGCTGGCGAGCTGACCCAGGGTGACCGACTGCCCGAGCTGTTGGGTCTGCCCGAATGGCTGGTGCTGGCTTTTCTGGTGGGGGCGGCGGTTGGCGTGTTCTACCTGGGCGCCTGGTTTGAACGCCGTGCCCGTGCCACCCCTGAAGAAATCGTAACCATATCCCCCTACCACTAGGAATATTGCATGAAACCTGCACGTAAGAACACCACCGCATCCCTGGCCGCCGCCCTGGCCGTTGCCCTGCTGAGCCTGCCGGTGGCCCCGGCTGCCAGTGCTGCGGATATGCCTGCCAAGCAGGCTTCCGCGCCTTGCGCCGGCAACCCGTGCGGTGGCAAACGCAAATGTGCCAAAAGCGATTCCGACAACCCCTGTGCCGGCGCCAAGTGCAAGCGCAACAACGACAACCCCTGCGCCGGCAAGACCAAATAGTGTCGGACGCTGCATTGTTGGCCATGCAATCTGCGCTGCGCCGGCAGCTCGTGCTGGCACGCAAGTCGCGCACCATGCTGTTCCCCTTCATAGGACGCAGCGCCCAGTTCCAAGCCTGGCAGCACTATCCCCACAACGATGCCATGGACAGCAGTGGCGCCTGGCAGTTCTATTACCACGCCCATGACGCCAGCCGTGAGGGTGGCGCGCGGCATCCGCAGGAACACGGTCATATCCACCTCTTCAGGCGCAACGGACAAGGCCAACTCTCCCATTTGGCCGGCTTGTCACTGGATGCACGTGGCATCCCCTTGACCTGGTTTGCCTGCAACCAGTGGGTAACTGGCGAGCGCTGGAAAGACGCGGCCGCCATGTGCCGGGGCCTGGAGTCGCTCAGGCTTGAGCTGCGCGGACCACTGGCCGGTGCGGCGCTGTGGCTGTCCGAACTGGTGCGCGCCTATGCCCGGCCACTGCGCGCCATGCTGCTGGTGCGCGACGCGACGCTTGAGCGCTATTGCCAGCAGCAGAACGTTGCTACCCAAGACGCACTGCAGAACCGAAGCATTGCCGTCTGGAGTTCTTTTCCCATCAGCTGGCCGGACGACGCCGTGGCGCTGCGTGGCCAGGTGTGTGCTTACGACAACCCAAGGAGATCAGTATGAAAGTAACAACGAAATGGATGGCAACGGGCGCCCTGATGGCGCTGTCGCAATGGGCAGCCGCACTGCAGGTGCCTGGCCCCGTGGTGGATGGCGAATGGCTAAGCAAGAACAAGGCCGAAGTGACTGTGCTGGATATCCGGCCCGACACCAAGTCCTTCACCGCCACGCCGCAGTTTGAAACCGACAAGAAGACCGGCAAGAAGGTATTGGTGGAACTGGGTGGCCATATTGCCGATGCCGTGTCGGTAGACCCCAAGACCATTCGCGTGGAGCGGACGATAGGCGGCCTCAAGGTCAAATTCATGCTGCCCGAGCGTGCAGACTTTGAAAAAATGGCGCGCAGCTGGGGTGTGCAAAGCGGCAAACCGATTGTCATCGTTGCGGCCGGCCAGGACGCTACCGACTTCAATGATGCCACCCGCCTTTACTGGCAGTTCAAGGTCTATGGTGAAGACAATATCACCCTGGTCAATGGCGGCACCACCGCCTGGATCAGTGAGGGGCGCGAGGTCGTGAGCGCCCCGAGCAAGGCATCGGAGGGAAACTGGAATGGTAAGCTCGAGCGCATGGACCTGCTGGCCACCTCGGACGATGTGGAAAAGGCCATAGCTGCCAAGTCCGCACAGCTGGTGGATGCGCGCAATTCATCGCAATACCTGGGACTGAGCAAGCGCGACGTAGTGTTCGCCTATGGCCATATCCCCGGTGCCCAGAGTGTTTCAAACGAATTGTTTGTGACCAACGGAGGTGACGCAGCCCGCATGCTGCCAGCGGTGACCTACCGCGACATTTTCAAAGCCAGTGGTGTAGACCCACAGGCCTCCACCATCACCTATTGCAACACCGGCCATCTGGCGTCCAGCGCCTGGTTTGTATTGTCTGAAGTGTTGGGCAACAAGCAAACCAGGCTGTATGACGGCTCCATGCATGAGTGGACACTGGAAAAGCGTGCCGTGCAGTCCGTGGCACGACAATAAAGACCGACTACCATGCGTCAATGATCCCCATCAAAACCGAATCGGCATGGCGAGGAACCTCCAACTGTCGAGATTGCGCGATACGCGAGATGGTGCTTTTCGCCGACTTGACTGAACATGACTTTGGCCTGATTCACGCACCCATTGACGACCTGGAATTCAAGACCGGTGCCAGTCTGTACGACGAGGGTGACACCGCTTTAGGCATCTTCACGCTGCGCACCGGCATGGTCAAACTGGTGCGCATTACTGCGGATGGGCGCCGGCGCATTGTGCGGGTGCTGCGCCCTGGTGATGTGGTGGGGCTGGAGGCACTGACCACCCAGCACTACAACAGCGAGGCGGTGGCACTTACAGAAGTGTCGGTCTGCCGCATACCCCTGGAGGTGATGCACCGCCTGGGCGGTAGCAGCCAGCGCATGCAGCTGACGCTGATGCAGAAGTGGCAGCAGGCGCTCAAGGATGCCGATGACTGGCTGGCCGACCTGAATTTTGGCAGTGCAGGCCAACGCGTGGCCGCCTTGGTGCAGAAGATGCGCAATCCCCTGGGAGGTCTGACCTGCACCCTGTTCTCACGCGAAGACATGGGCGCCATGCTCAACCTCAAGCTGGAAACCGTGAGCCGCGAAATCAGCAAGCTGGTGCATGAGGGCATCATCGAGGCCGCAGACAAAACGGCGCGCATTTACTTCATTCGCAAGCCCGAGCTGCTGGCGAACCGATGAGACCCGAGAAGCCCCGACTGTCGACGCCCTTGGCTGGTCGTGCCACCTTGCCTTCCGGCAAGGTGTGGCCATGTGCCCGCCACCCATAACGAGCAGGAGGCCTTGATGCTACGTAGAACTTTTCTATCTTTAGGCCTATTGTTTTTTGCGGGTACGGCCTTGGCGCAGGACGCTGTGTTCTCCACCAAGTCGCTCACGCCCGAGACCGCTCTTGCTGCAGCCCGATCTGCAATGGAGGCCTGCAGAAAGCAGGGCTTTCAGGTGGCCGTGGCGGTGGTGGACCGCTCTGGCATGACGCAGGTCCTGTTGCGCGACCGCTTTGCCGGCGCGCATACTGTGGACCTGGCCTCCAACAAGGCCTGGAGTGCGGCCAGCTTTCGCATGGCAACCAGCGCCTTGGCCGTAGAGACC
>JAYVNF010000276.1:0-4599 GCA_043758575.1 Rhodoferax sp. | reverse complement strand
TGCTCAACACGGCCTGGCTGGCCGTGGCCTCGGGTGTGCCCCAGCATGTGATTGCAATTCCACTTGCTTACTTCATTCACAGCTCCTTCAAGCGCACGCGCAATGCGGTGATAGGCGCCTACTTTTTGCCCTACATCACCAGCACGGTGGCGATCGCCATGATGTTTGGCACGCTGTTCTCCACCGATTACGGCATGATCAATATCAGCCTGCATGCCCTGTCGCAAGTGCCGGGCCTGGGCTGGCTGGTGTCTGGCGTTCCTATCGATTGGCTCAACCGTGCCGAGAACGTGAAACCGGCGGTGGCCATTGTGGTGTTCTGCCCATGGCCAATGGCGCGGCGCTTAAGCTCAATCTGGCAGAGAACGGCAGCTTCAGCATGGCCTCCGGCCAGACCCTGAGTGCGGCAGTGCAGATTGAGGACACGGCCGCCGGCAGCAGTGGCCAGATCCGCGCCTACACCGATGGCGTAACCGTCAGCAAGAGCGGCAGCAACATCACGCTCAGCGTGCCCAACCTGCCGCAGGCGTTGATCTACGGCGTCTCGGGCGACGGCAATACCAAGGCGGTGATCAACTTCGCGGGCAAGGTCCAGGGCATCAGCAATGTGCTGAGCACGGCGGCCAATGCGCTCAGCACGGTGATGTTTTGGGAGGTGGTGAACTACGGCATTACCGGCCTGAGCAATGATTTCACCGGCATCAGCGCTTTGCGCGGCAGGTACAAGGTGACGATAGTGGTGAACCAGTTGCCGCTGCGAAAGGCCGATGGCACGCTGTTAGCCACGACCACCATCCAGGTGCCGACGACAGTCGTAAACGGTGTGCCAGGAGCCATCGTGCCGGTTACCGGCCCGGGCCTGGTGGGCTATATCAACCTTACCAGCTGATGCCGTGCTGTGGCTCACTACACTCCCCGCACCTTTGAAATGGATGTGGGGAGTGTCTATGGTGCGGGCTTTCGTGTGTATCGGATTGGCTGCGCTGGCGTCCAGTGCCTCGGCGCTGGCCGCGCCACTGGACGCCTTGCTGACGGCCCGGCCCGAGCGCGGTGCCGAGCACGGCACACTGGAGCTGGGCGCTGATCTGATGAACCAGCAGCTCGATGTGTTCAATTTCCACAGCGCGTCCAGCGATCCGGACAAGGCCACCGGCGACTACCGGGGCGCCCATGTCAGTGCTGGCATGCGCGTGGGTGAGCAGGGCTGGTTGTCCGGCAGCCTGTGGCAGCGCGCTGTCAGCGACGCCACCGACACCTACCACTACACCAGCTGGCAGCTCTCCGGGCAGTACCGCGTGCTTGAAGAGGCGGGCCTGCTGCCCGCCATGGCACTGAGTCTCTCGGGCTGGGGCAACTATGCTGCTGCTACCGAGACCAGCAAACCGGTGGTAGTGCCCGGTGCCAAGCCGGACACGGTGAAAATCACAGCACCCGCCGATCAGCAGCTGCAAGCCGATCTGGTGGGGACCTGGCAGCTATCCAGTGCTTCCGATGTCAGCGTGTTGCTCAGCGCCGGCAGCAGCCAACTCAGCTATGGAGCGCTGTCGGCCACGACCACGCTGGATGGCTGCCACTACAACCTGGCTTTTACCGGCAACGCGGTTTACGGCACCCTGGCATCGCCCTGCAGCGCCGGAATTTATGTGCAGGAAATTTATGACAACTCGGGCCGACTGGGCATAGATGTGGCCAGGGAAATCGCCTGGCGCGGCAGCTTTGTGCAGGCCGGCGTGAATGCCAGCTGGCAAGACGGGCCCTGGCTGCTGCGCGCGGGCTACCTGTTCCACATTGCGCAGCGTGAGTCGGTGGACGCCATTCTGGCTTCGCGCAAGCAATCCGCCTACACGCAAAACCACAGCCTGGCCGTGGAAGGCAGCTACCGCGTCACGCCCACGCTGCGGGCATTTGCCAGAGGGCAGTTCAGCAGCAACCTGTTTTTCAACGAGCTACCCGTGACCTACAACACCAGCACGGCCAGCCGCTTTGACAGCAAATACTCCATCGTCACACTGGGCCTGATGGCGGATTTTTAAGTGGCAGGTGCAAACCACCCGCAGAGATTTTGTGTTGAGTCTTACCCGGCGAATACTTCCAACGAAGTGTTTGCCGGGTTTTTTTAAACCAGCTCCGCCGCCTCGCGCCCCAGCCAGGCATTCGCATCCGACAGCTCGCTGAAAATCCGGGTCTGGTGCAGCGTCAGTCGGGCGGCGATGGTGGAGAAAATGCGCTGCTGAATTTCGGTGTCCAGCGTGACGATGGCCACGCGCACCTTGGGGTTGCGTGAGAAGGAGCCGATGCGGATGGCGCGCACCTCGTTCAAGGCGTCCTGTGAAAAGTCGGTGGCGTCCGCCCCCAGGTAGTCCGACACCTCGTAGCGCGCCTGCGCGAACTGGATGTCGTTGGCCACCTCCATCACCGAGCGCACCAGCTCGGCGCCACTCACCACTCCGGTGAACTTCTTGTAGACCCCGTAGGTCTCCCAGGTTAATGTGTATGGCATGGATTCCCCTGAAGCAAGCCGCCAGTCTACGACGATTTCCACGACCCGGGCCGAATGCCTGCATCCCCGCCGGGGCCTTGGCCTTGGCCGGCCGGGTTGACCGCCCCGGCACGCCCGCAGATACTGCGCCCTATGCAATCCGCACCCCACGACATGGCAGCCCCCTCGGGCGCCGCCGCTGCTACCACCCCGGTCCATCTGAACCAGCCGCTGCCCAATCTGGCGGCCTGGACCCAGTTCTTCCTGAAGGCCGAAATCCCGGTGCTGGCGGCCACTGCGCTGGCGCTGGAGGAAATGCGGGCCAGGGAGGACGATGTGGACGCCGGCATGCTGGCCGAGGTGATTGATGCCGACCCCTTCATGACCATGAAGGTGCTGGCCTATGTGTCCACCCAACGCCGCAAGCAGGAGAGCACCCAGACCGAGACGGTGGTCAGTTCCCTGGTGATGATGGGCGTGGCCCCGTTCTTTCGCAATTTCGGTGTGCAGCCCACGGTGCAGAAGCACCTGCGGGAGCAGCCGGCGGCGCTGGAGGTCTTGCTGGCCTTGCTGCAGCGCGCCAAGCGGGCCGCGCACTTCGCCACCGGCTTTGCCGTGCACCGGGGCGATACCGACGTGGGGGTGATACGCCAGGCCGCCTTTCTGAATGACTTTGCCGAGATGCTGATGGTCTGCTACGCGCCGGCCCTGGAGATGGAAATCCGCGCCATGCAGCAGGCCAACCCGAGCCTGCGCACGGTGAACCTGCAGCGCTTTGTGTTCAACATTGACCTGAGCGATCTGCGCCAGGAGCTGATGATGCACTGGCGTTTTTCCGAACTGCTGGTGCGCATCAGCGATGCCAAGCATGCCGACCATCCCAGCGTGCGCAATGTGCTGCTGGCGGTGCGCCTGGCGCGCCACACCGAGCATGGTTGGGACAATCCGGCGCTGCCCGACGACATCGACGAGATTGCCGTGCTGCTCAACGCCACACCGCGCGTGACCCGCGGCTTTGTCTACAAGATCGACCAGCCGGAGTAAGCGCAGTAACCACCGTGATCGCTGTGCTGCAGCGGGGCAGTTGTCAGGGCTGCTCGAAGGGCACCCAGGTGCCGTCGCTGGACTTCAGCACATAGTTGCCGGCCTGGTTGTGCAGCATCACCACATCGTCGTTTTCAGCCACATAGGGCGTGCTCTCCATGTTCTGCAGGCTTTGCAAGCGCTGTGCCAGGGGCAGGCCGCCGGGCGCAAAGGGGCTTTCGCGCATCAGGTCGGCCAGCAGGCTGTTGAGGCCAAAGTAGCTCATGTCCTGCTGTACCACCAGCGGTCCGTTGGTGCTGGCTGGCGTCTTCATGCCGATGAGCTTGATGGCCGCTGGCACCAGGGTGATGTGGGGATCGGGAATCTCGCGCATGCCCGCTATTTGCAGCCTGTCGCCGCGCAGTGAGGCGCCGTGTTCGGGTACCAGCATCAGCACCACCGGCCGCCCGCTGGCTTCGAGTTGGGAGACAAAGCGGTCAAAGTCGGACAGCAGTTTGAGCAGCCGCGGCTTGTAGGTGTCCAGGCTGCTGCGCGAAGCATTGCCGGGAATGCGGTTACCGTCGTGCAGGGAAATCGTGTTGTAGTACAGCGCCACGGGCGCCGCGCCTTTTTGCTGGCGCTGCGTCCACCACTGCGACAGCAAACCAAAGTCGTCGTAGATCGGGCTGCCATCAAAGCTCTGCATTTGCACCGTGCCATTGCGGTTGGATTCCAGGTGGCCGGTGAGGCCGGCTTCGTGCTCCACGATTCTGGCGAAGCTGTCGTAGATGCCGTTGTGGTTGAGCAGGCCGCTGGTCTTGAAGCCGGCCTTTTCCAGCGCCGGGAAGGTGTAGCAGTCGGCGTCCGTGCCCTTGTAGAGCTGGGCATGGGCGGTCTGGCCACAGTTGCCCCGGAACACCCGGTAGGCAGCCGGGCCGCTGTAGCTGGCAGCGGAGTTGAAGTGGCTGAACAGCACATCAAAGCGCTTGAGCAAGGGCGCGTTGCGCTCGCCCACAAAGTCCAGGTCGTCCCAGGACAGCGAGCACACGTGCAGCACGATCACGTCAAAGGGCGGTGGCGCCACCTGCGCCGGAAAC
>JAYVNF010000275.1:0-13867 GCA_043758575.1 Rhodoferax sp. | reverse complement strand
AATGGTTTCGACCCCGGCAACTCCGGGCTCTCACCCTTCATGCAGCGACTGGCGCGCGCACACGCCAATTGTCTGGAGGGCCTGCCCCTGTTTGGCGGTCTGATGCTGATTGCCGTGGTTGCGGGAAAATCCTCGATCACCGATGCGCTGGCCTCTGTTTTGCTGGCTGCCCGGGTGCTGCAGTCCCTGATTCACCTGGCCTCTGGCTCTTCCCTGGCCGTCACGGCCAGGTTTTGTGCCTTCGTCGTGCAATTGCTGATTGCCTCCTACTGGGCCCTGCGCTTGTACGCAAGCTAGCGGTGGAAAGCCGGACCAAGTCCCACCATAATGGCGAGGCATTCGCCGAGTGCAGGCATTCACAAAACCAACAGCACCAAGGAAAACACCATGCAAACCAAAGCCGCCGTCGCCTGGAAAGCAGGCCAGCCACTGACCATTGAAACCGTAGACCTGCAAGGCCCCAAGCTGGGCGAAGTGCTGGTCGAGATCAAGGCCAGCGGCATCTGCCACACCGACTACTACACCCTCAGTGGCGCCGACCCCGAGGGCATTTTCCCCGCCATCCTGGGCCACGAGGGTGCGGGCATTGTGGTGGACGTGGGGCCGGGCGTCACCACGCTGAAAAAAGGCGACCACGTCATTCCCCTCTACACACCCGAGTGCCGGGGCTGCAAGTTCTGCCTCTCGCGCAAAACCAATTTGTGCCAGCTGATACGCGGCACCCAGGGCAAGGGCCTGATGCCCGACGCCACCAGCCGCTTCAGCCTGAATGGCGACCCGATCCTGCACTACATGGGCACCAGCACCTTCAGCAACTTCACCGTGGTGCCGGAGATTGCGCTGGCCAAGATCCGTAGCGACGCGCCCTTTGACAAGGTCTGCTACATCGGCTGCGGCGTCACCACCGGCATTGGCGCGGTGATCTTCACCGCCAAGGTCGAGGCCGGTGCTAACGCCGTGGTGTTTGGCCTGGGCGGCATTGGCCTGAATGTGATCCAGGGCTTGAAGATGGTGGGCGCCGACAAGATCATCGGTGTGGACCTGAACCCGGGGCGGGAAAAAATGGCGCGTGAGTTCGGCATGACGCATTTCCTCAACCCCAAGGACATCGAGGCCGCTGGCGGCAACATTGTGGATGCGATTGTGCAGCTCACCGATGGCGGTGCCGACTACAGCTTTGAGTGCATAGGCAACACCCGGGTCATGCGCCAGGCGCTGGAGTGCACCCACAAGGGCTGGGGCCGCAGCATCATCATCGGCGTGGCCGAGGCCGGTGCCGAGATCAGCACCCGGCCGTTCCAACTGGTCACCGGGCGCAAGTGGGAAGGCTCGGCCTTTGGTGGCGCCCGCGGCCGCACCGATGTGCCGAAGATCGTGGACTGGTACATGGAGGGCAAGATCAACATCGACAAGCTGATCACCCACACCATGCCGCTGGAAGACATCAACAAAGGCTTCGACTTGATGAAGCGCGGCGAGTCGATCCGCGGCGTGGTGCTGTTCTAAACCCGCGCCGGGCCAAGTCTTAAAAAGTTTCCCATTCGTCATCGGCCGCGCTGGCCACTGCCACCACCTTGGGTGCAGGTTTGGGCGCTTGCTTGGGCGCAGCCGCCGGCAGTGCCACCCGGGGTGCGGCGGGCTTGGCCACCGCTGCCTTGGCTGGCACCGGTTTAGGTGCCGCGCTGGGCTGGGGACGCGCCTTGGCCGGGCCTGCTATCACGCGGCGCTCCTCGCCCTTAAAGGCCTGGGCCGGGCCGACGCGTACCTGGGTACGTGGCAGCGCCGCCGTATGGTGGCCCATGGGCTGACCCAGGTGCTGCCCCATATGCTGGCCAGCGCCCAGCTTGAACACCGCCACGGTGTGCTGCAACTCCCCGGCCTGGGCTTTCAGGCTGGAGGCAGCTGCGGCCATCTGCTCCACCAGCGCGGCATTCTGCTGGGTCACCTGGTCCATCTGCGCCACCGCCTCGCCGACCTGGGACACGCCGGTGGCCTGTTCGGAGCTGGCGGCGCTGATCTCGCTCATCAAATCGGTGACATGGCGGATCGACTCCACCAGATCGGTCATGGTCGAGCCGGCCTGGTCCACCAGGCTGGTGCCCTGCTCTACCCGCTCCACACTGGCGCCAATCAGGCTCTTGATTTCCTTGGCCGCTTCGGCCGAGCGCCCGGCCAGTGAACGCACCTCGCTGGCCACCACGGCAAAGCCACGGCCCTGGTCGCCGGCACGCGCGGCCTCCACGGCGGCGTTCAGGGCCAGGATATTGGTCTGAAAGGCAATGCCATCGATGACGCTGATGATGTCGGCAATCCGGCGCGAGGAGTCATTGATGCCCTTCATGGTCTCCACCACCTGACCCACCACCGCCCCGCCCTTGACGGCCACAGTGGATGCGTTCATGGCGAGCTGGTTGGCGCGGCGTGCGGTGTCGGCGTTTTGCTGCACGGTGGAGCTCAACTCCTCCATGCTGGAGGCGGTTTGCTCCAGAGCGCTGGCCTGCTGCTCGGTGCGTGCCGACAAATCGTTGTTGCCCTGGGCAATCTCGGCACTGGCCGTGGCCACGCCTTCGGAGCCTTGCTGCACGCTGCCCACGATGCGCACCAGGTTCTCCTGCATATGCAGCAAGGCGCTCAGCAGCGCGCCGGTTTCATCGCTGGTCTTGACGGCCACGGTCGATGTCAAATCGCCCTCGGCCACCTTGGTGGCAAAGGCCATGGCAGCGCCAATCGGCACGGTGATGGAACGCGCGGTCACAAACGCAATGGCGGCGGCCATCAGGGCGGCCAGCAGGGTCAGCACCTCGGTTGTGGTGACGGCAAAGCTGCCGTCGGCTTCCATTTGCGCACCGTCCTGGGTCATCAGCTCTTCCTGGAACTGCACCAGGGCCTGGACCGCATCAAAAAACTCCTTTTGCGGCAGCTGAAAGTCGCCCAGCAAAAAGGCCGCAGCTTCGTCCACCTGGGCGCCTTCGATCTGTTTGACCAGCTTGCCACACGCCTCGGCATAGGCGGCGCGCTTGGGCAGAATGGCTTCCAACAGGGCCACACCCTTGGGGCTGGTGATGATCGGTTTGAGCTTGTCAAACAACACGGTGTTGGCCTGGATCTCCTGCTCCACCTTCTGCAGCCAGGTCTTCAGCTGCGCTGGGTCTTTGGCGGCAATCAGGGCATTGCGCAAATAGCGCGCCTGGTTGTTCTGGTGGTCCTGGATTTCATTGACCATCTGCACCTTGACATAGCGGTCCTTCAGAACCCGGTCGGCCGTGCTGTTGATGTGGTTGATGCGAGTCACGGCGATGGTTGCCACCACCACCAAGAGTGCGATGACAATGCCGAAGCCCAGCCACAGTCGCTTGCCGATAGAGAGGTTTGCGAAATTCATTTGTATATTCCCTGTTGTTTCAAAAGGCCTGCCACGTCGACCCTGCATGGTCTGCATATTCTGCATTGTGGGCAACCCTGCCGGGCGATGCAGATAGCGTGCCACCTCGCCTCTGTGCGCTAGGGCACACACTCAATGGGGCGGGGCCGCCTGCATCACGCTGTTGTGGATGCGCCGGCTGGTGCTCCACACGCCCCACAGCACCAGCGGGATCAGGGCGCCCACGGCCAGCTCGGGGTTGATCGGCGCGCCCAGGGCCTTGCCGGCCTTGGCCACATACAGCAGGAGGCTGACCACATAGTAGGAGATGGCGGCGATGGACAGCCCCTCCACCGTGGTCTGCAGGTGCAGCTGCAGCTCCTGGCCACGCGTCAGCTTGGCCAGCAGCTGCTGGTTCTGCACTTCGGAGGCAATGTCCACCCGCGTGCGCAACAAGGCGCTGGCGCGCGCCACGCGCTCGGACAGCGAGGCCAGGCGCTGCGCCGTGGCCGCCACCGTGGCCATGGCCGGCGAGAGCCGGCGCTGCATGAATTCGCCAATCGTCTGACTGCCCGGCAGGGTGGTCTCCCGCAGCTCCTCAATGCGCTGCGCCACCAGGGACTGGTAGGCGCGTGTGGCCGAGAAACGGTACATATGGGTGGCCGTGGCGCGCTCCACCCGCGCCGACAGCGAGACCAGCGTGTCCAGCAAGGCCTGGTCATCGGCGGACTTGTTTTCCAGCCGGGTGGTGATGTCGGCCAGCTCCCCTTCGGCCTGCGCCAGCATGGGGGCCAGTTCCTTGGCCACCGGCAAACCACGCAAGGCCATCAGGCGGTAGGTCTCCAGCTCCAGCAGGCGCTGCGACACGCGCCCGGCCCGGGTCTGCGAAGTGTCAAGCGAGGCTATCACCAGCATGCGCTCAAAGCCGCTGGGGCGCAGCACCAGATCGGTCACGGCCAGGGAGTGCTGGTTGCGCCCCATCACCGATGCCATCAGGGTTTGTTCGCCAAACCAGGGCTGGGCCTGCGCCAGACAGGCCGGCGCATCGTCCAGATCACCGTGCAACAGGATCAGCTGGACGGCCGCCAGCGTGCGCCCCGGGATGCTGCGCAGCCAGTCGGGCGGCAACATCAGCGAGGCCAGCAGCTCCGCGTCCCCAATACCCTGCAGAGCCTGCGCCGGCAGGGACTGCACCAGCGAGTAGCGCGTGAACTCGCTGTGGCGCTCCCACTTCAGGGTGTAACCCTCCGGGCGCAGGCGCAGGAAGTTGCCCTGCATCTGCTCCAGCGCCAGCTCGGCCTGGCCCGGCAGCAAGCGCAGGTGCGCGCATTCCTGCTCGCGGCTAACCTCGGCGTTGTACACCGCCACGTACAGCACCAGGGCCGGCATGCGGATGCGTGCCTGCGGCCTGGCATGTACCTCGTTGTGCAGAGTGCGGCGCAACGCGTCGTCGGCGGGCAGGTAGCTGGGCGCAGTGGAGGGAGCGGACGGGGTGGATTCGGTCATGGTGAGGGCTGCAGCGCAATGGCCGCCGCAAAAAGTGTTCTCCGCAATTTAACCCAGAACGGCGCTGGGTTCGCTGCAGCACAGAACGCATAGCAGGTTTTGCAATACCCTGTGGGGCCGGGCCAGCGCTGCTGCGGGCTATAAACCTTGGGCCTGCCCTGCAGCCCTTCACTTTTGAAAGACCTTTTCATGCTTTTTGATTCCTACACCATGGGCAAGACCGTGCTTGCCAACCGCACCGTGATGGCCCCCATGACGCGCAGCCGCGCCGTGGCCAACAACACCGCCAATGCGCTGATGGCCACCTACTACGCCCAGCGCGCCAGCGCCGGCCTGCTGATTACCGAGGGTGTATCGCCCTCGGCCAACGGCCTGGGCTATGCCCGCATCCCCGGACTCTTCAATGCCGAACAGGTGGCCGGCTGGCGCCTGGTGACCGATGCCGTGCATGCCAAGGGCGGAAAAATATTTGTGCAGTTCATGCATTGTGGACGCGTGGCGCACCAGGCCAACCTGCCCACCGGTGCCCGTGTGGTGGGCCCCACCACCGAAGTCTGCCCCGGCGAGATGTGGACCGATGGCTCCGGCATGCAGGCGCACACCGCGCCTGCCGCCATGGGCGAGGCCGAGATTGCCGCCGCCGTCGCTGAATACGCCACGGCCGCCAAGCTGGCCATCGAAGCTGGCTTTGACGGCATTGAATTGCACGCCGCCAACGGCTATTTGATAGAGCAGTTTCTGAACGCCAATGTGAACCAGCGCAGCGATGGCTATGGCGGCAGCGCCGACAAGCGCAACCGCTTCGCCCTGGAAGTCGCACAAGCCTGTGTCGACGCCATTGGCGGCGAACGTGTGGGCATGCGCATCTCGCCGCATGGCGTGTTCAACGGCACCGGCCCCTTTGAGGGTGTGGACGCGCAGTTTGTGGCGCTCACCGAAAAGCTCTCGGCCATGGGCCTGGTCTATCTGCACCAGCTGGACCACTCGGCCATGGGCGCGCCGCCCGTGCCGGCAGCGCTGAAGCAGAAGCTGCGCAGCACGTTCAAGCAGACATTCATTGCCGCCGGCGGGTTTGATGCAGCCTCTGCCGAAGCCTTGCTCGCCGCCGGTGGTGCCGACCTGGTGGCCTTTGGCCGACCCTTCCTGTGCAACCCGGATCTGGTAGCACGTATGAAGCTGGGCGCGGCACTCAACGAGCCGGATATGTCGACCTTTTATACGCCGGGTGAAAAAGGCTATACCGACTACGCTGTGCTGGCCTGATAGACGATCTGGCTGATAGGCCTTGCGCACCCCTTTGCGCAAGGCTTTATTCATACATTTTCCGACTAGTAAAATAGCTAAATAAACCGCCATGTAGTTAAATATGCATGGCGGAATATTTATTTAACTAGAAAGATATGTATGTCGTTGTCCAAAACCACGCTCTCGGCCATTCAACAAGCGGGCCAAGGCCTGCACAAGGCAACGCTGGTGGTCTCTGCCGCAGTGCGCGAGCAGGCCGAACACATGGTGACCACCGTGGCCACCCTGCCCTACCAAGCCGAAGGCGAACAGGCCTTTGCCAATTTCAAAATGCTGGCGCGCCTGTCACAAGACCTGCAGTCCCTGGAAGAGCAGCTGCGCGCCCTGTACGCCACCGCCTCTGAACTGGCCAGCCCGGAAATGGATGTGGTCTCCCTGCCCCGCGCATCGGCACGTGCCCGTGCAGTCAGCATGCAGCAAAACAACCAGGCCGAAGACGCCATCGTCAAACCCGCCAGCGCGCGCCGCGTCAAGGCCGGGGCCAAGGCAAAACCACAGGCCATGCCCAAAGCTGCCAAGACCGCCAAGCCCCGCGGCAGCAAGGTCGCCAAAGCGCCCAAGGCCGCCAAGCCGCTGACGCTGACCAGCAACGACAGCCGGGTGCTGGACTACCTCAAGACCGTGCTCAAGACCGATAGCTGGACCACGCTGACCGGTGCCGCCGTGGCCCAAGGTGCGGCCATGCCGCTGGGCTCGGTGGGTATTTCGCTGAAAAAAGTGGTGCTCGCCGGCGCCGTGCTCAAGAGCGGCAAGGGCAGCTACCAGCTGCCGGCCTGATCACACGGCCATTCGCCAGGGCCAGCAGGGCAGGCGTACGCACCCAGGCACGCACCCTGCCCCGTGCAAGACTCACACCAGGGGCGCGCGCAGCCGGCTAAAACTGGCCGTTGCCCCCAGCAGTGCAAACAGGGCCGCCAGGTACAGCGCCAGCGTCGCGCCGGCCAGACCCTGAACCCCAAAGCAGAGTGCCACCAGGGCTGCGCCACTGGTCTGCCCGATCAGGCGCACCATGCCAATCATGCCGCTGGCGCCCCCGCTGCGGTGCGCCGGCGCACTGGTCATCAGCGCCCTGAGATTGGGTGACTGGAAGAACCCAAACCCCGCACCACACAGCCCCATGCAGGCACTGATCTGCCAAACCGAGGCATCGGCCGCGAGCCGGGCCAGCAACAAGGTGCCGGCGCACAGCACCCCCAGCCCGACGCCACCCAGGAGGCCGGGGTGGTGCTGGTCCGACAGGCGCCCGGCCAGGGGCGCCGCCAGGGCTACGAGCACGGGCCAGGCCGTCATCAGAAAACCCGTCTCCACCACACTGCGGTGCAGCTGGCTTTGAAAGAAAAACGGCAGGCTGACAAAGGCCAGGCCCTGCGCCGCAAATGCGGCAAAGGCAGTCAGTGCCGAGAGTGCAAACATGGGGCGGCGCAACAGGTCCAGCGGAAAGATCGGTGTGGCATGGCCACGCTGGCGCGCCAGCAACACCGCACCCGCCAGCAGGAACAGCGCACACGCGCCCAGCACCACCGGCCAGCGGGCTTGCTGGCCGATCTCGATCAGGGCAAGGACCAGGGCGCCAAAGGCCAACGCTGCCAGCGCCGCCGCCGCTTTGTCAAAGGGCTGGCCGAACGCATCGCGCCCCGGCAGATGCTGCAGGGCGAACAGCACGGCCAGCGCCCCCAGCGGCACATTGACACCAAACAGCCAGGGCCAGCTGGCCAGCGACAGCACCAGCGACGCCACCGTGGGCCCGATGGCAAAGCCCACGCCCACCACCAGCGCGTTCAGGCCCACACCACGCCCCAGCCGGTGGCTGGGATAGATCAGCCGGATCAGCGCAATATTGACGCTCATGATGGCACCGGCGCCTATGCCCTGCAGCGCGCGAAACACGGCCAGCCCGGCCAGCGTATCGGCCAGCACGCAGCCCAGCGAGGCAGCGGTGAAAAACGCCAGGCCGAAGATGAATATCTTGCGCGGCCCCACCGCGTCGGCCAGCGCGGCAAAGGGCAGCAAAGTGGCCACCACGGCCAGCTGGAAGGCATTGATGATCCAGATCGAGCTGCTCTCGTCACAGCCCAGGCTGGCGGCGATGACGGGCAGGGCGGTGTTGGCAATGGCGGTGTCCAGCGTGCCCAGGAACACGCCCAGCAGCACCGCCAACAGCGCCGGCAGGTTCACGCTGTCCGACCGCGTTTGCACCGCGGGCATCAATGCTGGGCCCGCTCGCCGCTGCCCTGCGGATGCCACTTGAGCAGGCGGCGCTCGGCCAGGCCCACCAGCCAGTCCAGCACCAGGGCAAACACCGTCAGCACCACGATGCCGGCGACCACGGTGTTGATGTCAAAGGTGCCCTCGGCCTGCAAAATCAGATAGCCCACGCCCCGGGCCGAGCCCAGGTACTCGCCCACCACCGCGCCTACAAAGGCCAGGCCCACGCTGGTGTGCAGGCTGGAGAACACCCAGCTGGTGGCGCTGGGCAGGTAGACATGGCGCAGCAGCTGGCGCCGCGTGGCGCCCAGCATGCGCGCATTGTTCAGCACCACCGGGCTGACCTCCTTGACGCCCTGGTAGACGTTGAAGAACACCACGAAGAAAACCAGGGTCACGGCCAGTGCCACCTTGCTCCAGATACCCAGGCCAAACCACATGGCAAAGATGGGCGCCAGAATCACCCGCGGCATGGCGTTGGCGGCCTTGATGAAAGGGTCGCTGATCTGGCTGGCCAGGGGTGCGAGCGCCAGCCACACGCCCAGACCCAGGCCCAGCGCCGTGCCCAGCACAAAGGCCAGCAGGGTTTCGGTCAGCGTGACCAACAGGTGCGGGTAAATCTCGGCGGGGAACTGCAGCACGAACCAGGTGGTGTCCTTGGTGCCCACCTCCAGGCTGCTGGGGTTGCTGCTGAACCAGGCCAGCAGGCGCTTGGCCACCACCAGCGGTTCGCCAAAGAAGAAGGACACCGCAGGGTCGCGCGACAGCACATGCCACACGCCCAGAATGCCCAGCAGCAGGCCCAGCTGCCATGCCCCAACCGGCAGGCCCCACAGGGTTTTGCGTGCGTTCATAGTGCCCCCATTTGCTGGGCGTAGCCCTTGAGTACTTCTTCGCGCAGGGCCGACCAGATCTGGTTGTGCAGGGCCACAAAAGCGGCCTGGCCGCGCACCTCCATCACGTCGCGTGGGCGTGGCAGGTCCACCACGAATTCGCCTATAGGGTGGGAGGCCGGCCCGGCCGACAGCACCACCACGCGGTCACTCAGGGCGATGGCCTCGTCCAGGTCGTGGGTGATGAAGAGCACGGCTTTTTTCTTCTGGCCCCAGAGCTCCAGCAGCTCGTTTTCCATCAGGTGGCGGGTCTGTATGTCCAGCGCCGAAAAGGGTTCGTCCATGAGGATGATGTCCGGGTCCAGTATCAGGGTCTGGGCCAGCATCACGCGCTTGCGCATGCCCCCACTCATCTGGTGCGGGTAGCGGTCGCCAAAGGCGCCCAGGCCCACGCGCTTGAGCCAGGCCAGGCTCTCGCTGCGCGCAGTCTTCGCGTCCACACCGCGAAACACCAGGCCGGCCATCACATTGTCCTGGGCGGTTTTCCAGGGCATCAGGCTGTCGCCCTGGAACATATAGCCGGCGCGCAGGTTGATGCCCTTCAGCGGCTGGCCAAACACCTCTACCCGCCCGGCACTGGGCGCCAGCAGGCCGGCCGCCACATTCAGCAAGGTGGACTTGCCGCAGCCGGTGGGCCCCACGACCGAGACGAATTCGCCTTGGCCCACGCGCAGGTTCACGCCCTGGGTGGCGGTGTACAGGCCCTTGGAAGTGTTAGACGCAAAGGAGCAGGTCACATCCTGCAGGGCAAAGGCCGTCATGCCTTGGGGAATTTGAGGTTGGCCTTTTTGGCGAAGTCGTTGGTGTAGGTGCGCGCCAGGTCCATGCTCTTGCCTTCGAGCTCCTTGTCAAACTGCAGCAGAGCAGCATAGGCCGTCTTGGGGCCCTGCTCGGGCATGATGCCATCCACCGACATGGCTTCTTTCACCTTGAACCAGGAGTCTATGTAGAGGGAGCGGTCGCCCAGCAAATAGCCTTCGGGCACCACCTTGATCAGCTCGCTGGGGCCGGCCGCCTGCAGCCACTTGATGGCGCGCACCATGGCGTTGGCCAGGGCCTGCACAGTGGCCGGGTTCTTGTCTATGAATTCGCTGCGGGCATACATGCAGGCCGCCGGCATGGGGCCGCCAAACAGCGCCTCCGTGTCTTTCAGGTGGCGCGTGTCGGCCACCACCTTGAGCGCGCCGCCGCGCTCCAGCGTGGTGATCACCGGGTCCAGGTTGCAGATGGCGTCGATCTGGCCGGCGTTGAAGGCGGCAATGGCACCGGAGCCGGTACCTACGCCCACCACCGACACGTCCGTGGGCTTCAGGCCGGCCTTGGCCAGCACAAAATTCAGCAGCATATTGGTCGACGAGCCCGGGGCCGACACGCCCACGCGTTTGCCCTTGAGGTCGGCAATGCCTTTGTAGGCCGGCAGCTGCTTGGTGTTGATGGCCATGACGATTTGCGGCGCACGCCCCTGCAGCACAAAGGAGCGCACTGCTTGCCCCTTGGCCTGCATGCTGATGGTGTGCTCAAAAGCACCGCTGACCACATCGGCACTGCCGCCTATCAGGGCCTGCAGCGCCTTGCTGCCGCCGGCGAAATCGCTGATCTCCACTTCCAGGCCCTCGGCCTTGAAGTAGCCCAGCTGCTCGGCAATCGTCAGCGGCAGGTAGTAGAAAAGGTTTTTGCCGCCCACGGCAATCGCCACGCGCTTTTTCTCCAGGCTTTGGGCGCTGGCAGGGAAAGCGCCCAAAGCCAGGCCCATGGCCACAGCAGCGTGAAGGGCTGAGCGGCGACCCGTGTTGTCGATACCGTGGGGCATGCATGTCTCCTGATGGATTGTGGGTGGGTGCAGTTGGCACTTGGGGCTTTGAGTCTATCTGCTACGGGGGCGGCTGCCCGGCGCCCGCTCTGGTTCATGGGGGCAACAGCCGCTACCATGCGGCCATGCTCAACCTCCAAACTGCCCTCTCCTTTTTTGGTGTCTCGCTGCTGCTGGGCCTCACGCCCGGCCCGGACAACGTGTTTGTGCTGCTGCAGTCCGCCAGCTACGGCAAGCGCGCCGGCATGCTGGTGGTGCTGGGCCTGTGTGGTGGCCTGGTGGTGCACACCACGGCCATCGCCCTCGGTCTGGCAGCGGTGTTTGCCGCATCGCAAACCGCCTTTGTGGTCCTGAAATTCGCCGGTGCCGCCTACCTGGCCTACCTGGCCTGGCAGGCCTTCACCGCGCCGGTGGCGGGTAGTGATACGGCCAGCGTGCCCGCCCTGCAGCCACGCCAGCTGCTGGTGCGCGGCATGGTGATGAACCTCACCAACCCCAAGGTGGTGTTCTTCTTTCTGGCCTTTTTGCCGCAGTTCGTCGATGCCACGCGCGGCGCGGTGGCATGGCAGCTGGCACAGCTGGGCGGCATCTTTATCCTGGCCACGCTGTTGAGCTTTGGTGCCATCAGCTACTTTGCAGCTTCGGTGGGCCAACGCCTGCGCGGCTCGGCCAGGGCACAAGCCTGGTTGAACCGGGTGGCGGGCACGGTGTTTGCCGGGCTGGCCCTGCGGCTGGCGGTGGCGCAGCGCTGAAAGGATGACGGCGGAGCGGGTGGCGCTTGTGTGGTAGCGTACCAGCGCACACATGGGATACCGAATGAAAAGAAATTTTTTGCGCCAATGCGGCACATTGATAGTGCTTGCCGCCATTGCCCTGGGGCCTGCGTTGGCAGCTCCATTGGTGAACGCTGAAGAGGCGCCAGACACAACCATCAAGCGTTTGCTGTCGGACCTGATGGAAAGCATCCGCAATGACAAGTCCATGCGCGCAGGCGATACCACCAAAATTGCATCCCTGGTGGACTCGCGCATCATGCCCATGGTCAACTTCCAGCGCATGACCGCTGCGGCCGTAGGCCCGGCTTGGCGCCAGGCCTCCCCCGAGCAGCAAAAGCGTTTACAAGAAGAATTCAAAATTTTGCTGGTGCGGGCTTACGCCGGCGCCTTGGCCCAGCTCAAAGACCAGACCGTCAGCACCAAGCCATTGAAAGCAGCGGCAGATGATAAAGAGGTGCTGGTTCGCGCCGAGATCAAAGGCAATGGTGAAGCCATACAGCTAGACTACCGGATGGAAAAAACACCTGATGCAGGCTGGAAAATTTACAACCTGAATGTCATGGGTGTGTGGCTGGTCGAGACCTACCGCAGCCAATTTGCCCAGGAACTCAGCACCAAGGGTATGGATGGACTGATTGGCACGCTGGCAGAGCGCAACAAATCCAACGCAAAGAAGGGCTGAACGGCGGCTTGGAGGCTAGGCCGGCCGCAGCACGGAGGAGCGCACATAGCGCCAGCGGCCAACGCTGCACGACAAAGCAAAACTGGCAAGTCCAGCCAGACCCACCTGCAACAAGGGCCGCTGCCAGGCGCCGCCATAGGCGCCAAACATGGCAACCTTGATGCAGCCCACCACCCAGGTCAACGGCAGCCAGGGACTGATTTCAGCAAACAGCCCCCCGCTTAACTCAACAGGCAGGATGCCGCCGGATGAGGACAGCTGCACCGCCAGCAGCACCATGGCGATTTCCTTTCCGGCATCGCCAAACGCTTTGGTCAGGGCAAACACAATGGACAAGAAGGCCAGCGAAGACAGGCTTAGCGTCAGGGCAAACGCCCATGGATTGAGCACATGAATTCTCAAGACCCAGAGCACGGCGACGAGCACCATGAGGGATTGCAGCAACACCACGCAGGCCGGAATGAACATCTTTCCGACCACCTGGGCCGGGCGGAAAAAAAACAGTGCGTGACGGGGCATGACCCGTATGTGAATCAAGAATGCAGCCGTAGCGGCACCCAGCCACAAGGCACCGGGTACGACATTGGACGCAAATCCACTGCCGCTGTTTTCAACCGGGGCATCGATTTCAAGCACCGGCGTGACGGAATGCGCCAAGCCCTCTGCACTGCCACCCAGGCTGTCCACCTTGGCTGGCAAGGCTTTTGACAACAACCCCACGGCAGCCGACAGATGCGCAAGGTCGTGGTCGCTGCGCTGGATCGCATTCGCCAGGTTCGCCGCCCCGCTTGCCTGTTCGCTTGTGCCCTTGGTCAGCGCCTGCGCGGCCGCGCTTGTTTGTGCCGAATCCACGTTCAGTTCTGCGGCACTGGCATGCAGCGTGCCTGCCACTTCGTGCAGACGGTCTATGCTTTTTTGCGAGCCGGCTGCGGTGTGCAGCACCAGCACCCAGCGCCGCTCGTTCAGGCTTTCGTTGATCTCGCGCTCCAGCGTCTCGGCAAAGTGCTTGGCAATCGCGGCGGTTTCATAGTTGTTGCCCTGGGAGGTATAGACCACCACACGCCCCGCGCCTTCTTCAGCGCCGGGTACCGCATTGGCGCTGAAGTCGCTGGGGATGATCACGGCAAAGGCCAACTTGCCCTGACGCACCAGCTGGCGGGCTTGCTGCTCATTCTTGAACATGGTGAACCCGAAACGGCCACTGTCTTCCAGGCGGGTGGTGATTTCCCAGCCCACGTTGAAGCTGTGCTCCCGGTACTGCACGCCCTGGTCCAGATTGACGACGGCAACAGGAAGCGCGCCGGTCTTGGTCTCCGGGTCCCACACGCT
>JAYVNF010000274.1:0-13876 GCA_043758575.1 Rhodoferax sp. | reverse complement strand
GCAGGCTTACTCACACGGCATCTTTCCCTGGTACAGCCAAGGCCAGCCGATGCTGTGGTGGAGCACGGACCCGCGCATGGTGCTGCAGGTAGCGCAATTCAAGCTGCACCGTTCGCTCAAAAAAACCATCCGCAACTTCCTGGCCGCGCCGCACTGCGAAATCCGCATCGACTCTGCTTTTGCTACGGTGCTTGCACACTGCGCCCACACCGCGCGCAACGGCCAGGGTGGCACCTGGATCGTTCCGGAAATGCAGGCCGCCTACCGGGCACTGCATATGGCCGGCTACGCCCACAGCGTGGAAACCTGGATAGGCGGTGAGCTGGTGGGGGGCCTGTATTGCGTGGCCATAGGACGCGCGGTGTTTGGCGAGTCCATGTTTGCCCACCGCACGGATGCCTCCAAACTGGCGCTGGCAGCGCTGATAGGCCTGTGCCGCGCGCAGGGTGTGGCACTGATTGACTGCCAGCAAAACACCCGGCACCTGGCTTCTTTGGGTGCTGGCGAAATTCCACGGGCCGCGTTTGCTGCCGGTGTGACAAAGGCGATTGCATTGGCACCCGTGGCCTGGCGCTTTGAGCCCCTATACTGGACCCATCTTCTGGACATCTGATGCTTGCACCGTGACAGATCTCAAGGACCTCCCGCTTCAAATCCTGCAGTTCTATGCAACGGCGCCTTACGCGTGCAGCTACCTGCCCGAACGTATGGCCCGCTCACAAGTGGCCACGCCCAGCCACCTGATCAACAACGCTACCTATTCCGAGCTGGTGGGGCGCGGCTTTCGCCGCAGCGGCCTGTTTACCTATCGACCGTATTGCGAGGGCTGCCAGGCCTGCACGCCCTTGCGGGTGCCGGTGCAGACCTTCCGGGCCACGCGCAGCCAGCGCCGCGCATGGTCAGAGCACGAAAGTCTGAGTGTGCGGGTGCTCAAACTGGGCTTTGACGAAGAACACTATGCGCTCTACCTGCGCTACCAGAACAGCCGCCACGCTGGTGGTGGCATGGATGAGGACAGCGTGGACCAGTACACCCAGTTTCTGCTGCAAAGCCGGGTCAATTCTCGCCTGGTGGAGTTTCGCGAAGTGGCGCCCGACGGCACGGCCGGTGCGCTGAAAATGGTCTCGATTCTGGACGTGTTAGACGACGGGCTGTCTGCGGTCTACACCTTCTACGAGCCCGCCGACCACGCCAGCTACGGCACCTTCAACGTGCTGTGGCAAATTGAGCAGGCCAAACAACTGGGCCTGGACCACGTTTACCTGGGCTACTGGATCAATGGCAGCCCGAAGATGCACTACAAAACGCGTTACGCGCCCTGCGAAATTCTGCAGGATGGCAAGTGGCAGATTCACAAAAAAGCCGCAAGCGATTTGGCCTGATACTCCAGCATGGCAAAAAAAGACCCCGATCTACCCAGCGTTCCGGCCGTGCAGGTGCTGGAGCGCATGTTTACCCTGATAGATGTACTGGCATCGCGTGAAGAAGCTGTCTCGCTGAAGGAAATCAGCGAGAAGGCGGGCTTGCACCCGTCCACCGCCCACCGCATCCTCAACGACCTGGCCACCGGCCGCTTTGTGGACCGGCCCCAGCCCGGCAGCTACCGCCTGGGCATGCGCCTCTTGGAGCTTGGCAATCTGGTCAAGGGACGGCTCAATGTGCGCGATGCGGCGCTGCTGCCGATGCGCGAACTGCACAAACAAATCCAGCAGCCAGTGAACCTGAGCATGCGCCAGGGCGATGAAATCGTCTACGTGGAACGCGCCTACAGCGAGCGCTCCGGCATGCAGGTGGTGCGCGCCATTGGTGGCCACGCACCGCTGCATTTAACCTCGGTAGGCAAGCTGTTTCTGGCCGCCGATGACCCACAGCGCATACGCGCCTATGCCACCCGCACCGGCCTGCAAGGGCATACCAAGAACAGCATCACCTCCGTGGATGCGTTGGAGCGTGAACTCAGCAAGGTACGCCAGTACGGCCAGGCCAGCGACAACGAAGAGCTGGAGCTGGGTGTGCGCTGCATGGCCGCCGGCATTTACGACGACCAGAACAAGCTGGTGGCGGGGCTGTCCATCTCGGCGCCCAGCGGCCGGTTGGAAGATGAGTGGCTGCCCAAGCTCAAGGACACGGCGCGCAATATCTCCGAAGCCCTGGGCCACAAAGCAAACGGCCCACGCTAAAGCAGTTGCCCCCACGTTCGCTCGCTTCGTGCAGCTCACTGCCCCCTCAAGGGGCTAACCCCGCTCGGGGCGGCCCAGCGCGGGTTTGTCAGGCCGCTTAACTAGTTGGCAACAATGCGCTGCTCAGGAATATGAGCAGCCAGGGGCGCACCCGCTTTACGGCTGAGCAGCGGGTTGTTTTCCACCCAATGGCGCACACGCTCGGCGTCGGCGATGCGGCTGAGTTTGCCGGCGGAGTCCAAGAACACCATGATGAGCTTGCGCCCTGCCACCTTGGCTTGCATGACCAGGCACTGACCGGCTTCGGTGATGTAGCCAGTCTTCTGGATTCCGATGTCCCAGGCCGGGTTCTTCACCAGACGGTTGGTGTTGTTGTACTGCAGCGTGCGGCGACCCACTTCGACCTGATAGCCGGTGGAGGTGGAGAGCTCGCGCAGCTGCGGGTTGCCATAGGCAAAGTTCACCAGTGTGGCCAAATCTTGGGCACTGGACTGGTTTTTGCTGGACAGGCCGGTAGGTTCTGCATAGCTGGTGTCATGCATTCCCAGGGCCTTGGCCCGTGCATTCATCAGCTCCACAAAATGCGCCAAGCCACCGGGGTAGGTCCGACCCAGGGCGTGCGCTGCGCGGTTTTCGCTGGACATCAAGGCCAGGTGCAGCAGTTCGCCACGGCTAAGTTCGGTGCCTACTGCCAAACGCGAGGAGCTGCCCTTTTCGGTGTCCACATCGGCCTGGGAAATGGTGATCATTTCTTCTTTGGGCAAATGGGCTTCGCTGACCAGCAAACCGGTCATCAGCTTGGTGATGGATGCGATGGGCAACACGGCCTGCTCATTCTTGCTGAACAGCACTTCCTTGGTGTCTTGGTCGACCACCAGGGCCACGCTGGATTTGAGTTGCAGGGAGTCGCGCTCGCCATGCAAACCAGCCAGTTGGCCAAACGAAGGTTGGGCGGGGACGATAGCGGCAACCGCTTTGTGTGCAGCATGGTGCACCACGTGTTTTTTGACTGGCAAATTGGCACTGTCGGCACGCTTCATAGCTTGTGCAGCCATGGGCGCGAGCGCCATAAAACCCATCAAAACCAACAGACCTGTACGCAATTTATGTTTATTCACAGTGTTTTCCATTCATTCAGCGGGGCAGTGGGAGGCAAAAACCCGGCAGGACGCAGGCTGATGGCTCTGAGTGTAATCAAGAAAGTTCCGCAAGATCAAGTACTTGCGGCACATTCCTCAAGAAAAATCAAACCCCGGTTCGCGTTTTAGCCTTGTGCGGCTACACGGTCGGCCTTGCTTTGCAGCTTGTTCAACGCGCTCAGGTAGGCTTTTGCCGACGCCACCACGATGTCCGGGTCGGCCCCGACACCGTTGACGACACGTCCACTGTTTTGCAGGCGCACCGTCACTTCGCCCTGGCTTTCGGTCGAGCCGCTGATGGCGTTGACCGAGTACAGCACCATTTCGGCACCACTCTTGACGTGCGACTCAATGGCTTTGAGCGAGGCGTCCACCGGGCCGTTGCCCTCGGACTGGCCCTTGACCTCTTTGCCATCCACTGTGAACACGATGCTGGCCTGCGGGCGTTCACCGGTTTCACTGTGCTGGGAGAGCGAAACAAAGGCGTACTGCTCCTTGTCGTGCATGACGTTTTCCTCGCTCACCAGGGCCAGGATGTCTTCGTCAAAGATGTCGCTCTTGCGGTCGGCCAATTCTTTGAAGCGGGCGAACGCTGCGTTGATTTCGGCTTCGCTCTCCATTTGCACGCCCAGCTCTTGCAAGCGTTGCTTGAAGGCGTTGCGCCCGCTGAGCTTGCCCAGCACGATTTTGTTGGCGGTCCAGCCCACGTCCTCGGCGCGCATGATTTCGTAGGTGTCACGCGCCTTCAAGACGCCGTCCTGGTGGATACCGGAAGCGTGGGCGAAGGCGTTGGCCCCCACCACCGCCTTGTTGGGCTGCACCACAAAGCCGGTGGTCTGGCTGACCATGCGGCTGGCGGCCAGGATGTGGCGTGCATCAATACCCAGCTCCAGGCCAAAATAGTCCTTGCGGGTTTTCACCGCCATGACGATTTCTTCCAGACTGCAGTTGCCGGCACGCTCACCCAGGCCATTGATGGTGCATTCCACCTGGCGTGCGCCGCCAATTTTTACGCCGGCCAGGGAGTTGGCCACGGCCATGCCCAGGTCGTTGTGGCAGTGCACCGACCAGATCGCCTTGTCAGAGTTGGGAATGCGGGTGCGCAGATCCAGCAGGAAGTTGCCATACAGCTCGGGAATGGCATAGCCCACGGTATCGGGCACATTGATGGTGGTAGCGCCCTCGTTGATGACGGCCTCCAGCACGCGGCACAGAAAGTCCGGGTCGCTGCGGTAGCCATCTTCCGGGCTGAACTCGATGTCGTCAACAAGGTTGCGCGCGAAGCGCACAGATTGCTTGGCCTGCTCAAACACCTGGTCGGGCGTCATGCGCAGCTTCTTCTCCATGTGCAGGGCCGAGGTGGCAATGAAGGTGTGGATGCGGGCGCGGTTGGCACCCTTGAGCGCCTCCGCAGCACGCGAGATGTCGCGGTCATTGGCACGCGAGAGCGAACAAATGGTGGAGTCCTTGATGGTGTTGGCAATCAGCTGCACCGCTTCAAAGTCGCCGTTGGAGCTGGCGGCAAAGCCGGCCTCGATCACGTCCACCTTGAGGCGTTCGAGCTGGCGCGCAATGCGCAGCTTTTCGTCACGGGTCATGGAGGCGCCGGGCGACTGCTCGCCATCGCGCAAGGTGGTGTCAAAAATAATCAGTTTGTCGGTCACGTCTGTCTCTCCTCTATCAATGCAAGCCGCGTTCGTCGGGCTCGTCGGTGGATGTGCTGATGACGCTGGTCTGCAGACCGCGCCATTTGCGCCAGCCGTACACGCCGTAGCCGCTGAGTCCGTACAGGACGAACACACCAAAAATCACCTTGGGCGGGTCAATATTCACCACGGCAATTACCAGCGCAATAGCGACGATCACCACAAAGGGCACGCTGCGCTTCATGCTCACGTCCTTGAAGCTGTAGAAGGGCACATTGGTCACCATGGTCAGGCCGGCGTACAGAGCCACCACAAAGGTGGCCCAGGTCAGCTCGGAACCCTTGAAGCCCAGGTCATTGGCCAGCCAGATAAAGCCGGCCACCAGGGCTGCAGCAGCGGGCGAAGGCAGTCCCTGGAAATAGCGTTTATCCACCACGGCGGTATTCACGTTGAAGCGGGCTAGCCGCAGCGCCGCGCAAGAGCAGTAGACAAAGGCAGCAAACCAGCCCCAGCGGCCCAGGCCACGCAGCGACCAGACGTAGGAAATCAGGGCGGGAGCGGCGCCAAAGGAGACCATGTCGGAGAGCGAATCCATTTGCTCGCCAAAGGCACTCTGGGTATTGGTCATGCGCGCCACACGGCCATCCAGGCTGTCGAGCACCATGGCACAGAAAACGCCCACAGCGGCCAGATCAAAGCGGCCGTCAATCGCCATCACCACCGCGTAAAAGCCACCAAACAGGGCCGCCAGGGTGAACAGATTGGGCAGGATGTAAATGCCCTTGCGCGGCGGTTTACGCACAGCCACGGTTTCAATATCGTGAGCCGCGGGATCGTTTCCATCTTGCATAAATTGTCCTGACCTTGTGTCCTGTATCCAACTAGAAAACCGGTGCCGCCTTGTGGCAAACCAGCTGGCGCACACTTGATGCACATCAGCGACCAAGTGTAAGCCAGCACCCGATTGTCGCAGGCCGGCCCATCCCATTTGCCCGCCCATAGAAAAAGGCCACCGAGGTGGCCTTTTTCATACTGACTGCAAGGATTAGTTGCGGGTCTGGTCAACCAGCTTGTTCTTGGCAATCCAGGGCATCATGGCGCGCAGCTTGGCGCCCACAACTTCGATCTGGTGCTCAGCGGTCAGGCGGCGGCGTGCGGTCATGCTGGGGTAGCCGGTGCGGCCTTCCAGAATGAACATCTTGGCGTATTCGCCGGTCTGGATGCGCTTCAGGGCGTTGCGCATGGCTTCGCGGCTCTGGGCGTTGATCACTTCGGGGCCGGTCACGTACTCGCCGTACTCGGCGTTGTTGGAGATGGAGTAGTTCATGTTGGCGATGCCGCCTTCATAGATCAGGTCCACGATCAGTTTGAGTTCGTGCAGGCATTCAAAGTAGGCCATTTCGGGCGCGTAGCCGGCTTCCACCAGGGTTTCGTAGCCCATCTTCACCAGCTCCACCGCGCCGCCGCACAGAACGGCTTGCTCGCCGAACAGGTCGGTCTCGGTTTCTTCCTTGAAGTTGGTCTCGATGATGCCGGCCTTGCCGCCACCATTGGCCATGGCGTAGCTCAGAGCCAAGTCACGGGCCTTGCCGGACTTGTCCTGGTGCACCGCCACCAGGTGGGGCACGCCGCCACCTTGGGTGTAGGTATTGCGCACGGTGTGACCGGGGGCCTTGGGAGCGACCATCCACACGTCCAGGTCAGCGCGGGGCACGACCTGGTTGTAGTGCACGTTGAAGCCGTGGGCGAAGGCCAGGGAGGCACCTTGCTTCAGGGACGATTCGATCTCTTTGTAGACACCGGCGATGTTCTCGTCAGGCAGCAAAATCATGACCACATCAGCCGAGGCAACTGCTTCGTTGACTTCAGCAACGTTCAAACCGGCCTTGGCAACCTTGTCCCAAGACGCGCCACCCTTGCGCAGACCGACCACAACCTTCACGCCGCTGTCGTTCAAGTTCTGAGCGTGGGCATGGCCCTGGCTGCCGTAGCCAATGATGGCAACCGTCTTGCCCTTGATGAGGCTCAGATCGCAGTCCTTGTCGTAAAAAACCTTCATGTCATCTCTCCGTTGTAAAAAGTTAAACACGCAAAATGCGCTCGCCGCGACCCACTCCGCTGGAGCCGGTGCGCACAGTTTCCAAAATGGCAGAACGCTCAATGGCGTCCAGAAACGCATCGTTCTTGGCTTGGTCGCCAGTCAGCTCGATGGTGTAGCTTTTTTCGGTGACGTCGATGATACGTCCCCGGAAAATGTCAGCCATACGCTTCATTTCCTCGCGCTCTTTGCCCACCGCGCGAACCTTGACCATCATAAGCTCGCGCTCAATGTAGGCACCTTCGGTCAGGTCCACCACCTTCACCACCTCAATCAGGCGATTCAGGTGCTTGGTGATTTGTTCAATAACGTCTTCAGACCCTGCGGTCTGAATCGTCATGCGCGAGAGGCTGGGGTCTTCGGTCGGCGCCACGGTGAGCGACTCGATGTTGTAACCCCGTGCCGAGAACAAGCCGACCACGCGCGACAGCGCTCCGGGTTCGTTCTCCAGCAATACTGCAATGATGTGTTTCATAGATGTGAACTCCTCTTCTCGCCGCCCTCCCCCTGCCGCGGTAACGTCAGGGCTTGGCGGGCAATAGATTCGTCAATAGTTTGGGTTGATACGCGGGACGGTTTACAGGTCTTCGGAGCCGAGCAGCATTTCGGTAATGCCCATTCCGGCCTTGACCATGGGGAACACGTTCTCGGTCGGGTCGGTGCGGAAGTCCATGAACACCGTGCGGTCCTTCAGGCGGCGGGCTTCGCGCAGGGCGGGCTCGACGTCCTCCGGACGTTCGATCAGCATGCCCACATGGCCGTAGGCTTCGGCCAACTTGACGAAGTTGGGCAGCGCGTCCATGTAGCTGTGGCTGTAGCGGCCTTCATAGTCAATTTCCTGCCACTGGCGCACCATGCCCAGGAAGCGGTTATTGAGCGCGCAGATCTTGATGGGCGTGTTGTACTGCAAGCAGGTGGAGAGCTCCTGAATGCACATCTGGACCGAGCCTTCGCCGGTGATACAGAACACTTCGCTCTCTGGCTTGGCCAGCTTGATGCCCATGGCGTAGGGAATGCCCACACCCATGGTGCCCAGGCCACCAGAGTTGATCCAGCGGCGCGGCTCATCAAAGCGGTAGTACTGCGCGGCCCACATCTGGTGCTGGCCCACATCGGAGGTGATGTAGGTATCGGCATCCTTGGTCATGTTCCACAGGGTTTCCACCACGTACTGGGGCTTGATCACATCACCCTTGCCGTGGTCATACTTCAGGCAGTCTTTCTTGCGCCAGCCTTCAATCGTGTCCCACCAGGCGCCTAGGGCGTCGGCATCGGGCTTGGTGGAACCTTCCTTGATCATGGCGATCATCTCGCTCAGCACGTCCTTGACGTCACCGACGATTGGAATATCCACCTTCACGCGCTTGGAGATGCTGGACGGATCGATGTCGATGTGGATGATCTTGCGTTCATTTTGTGCAAAGTGCTTGGGGTTGCCAATCACGCGGTCATCGAAACGGGCACCCACGGCCAGCAGCACATCGCAGTTCTGCATGGCGTTGTTGGCTTCCACCGTGCCGTGCATGCCCAGCATACCCAGGAATTTACGGTCGCTTGCCGGGTAAGCGCCCAGACCCATCAGGGTGTTGGTGCAGGGATAGCCCAGCATGTCCACCAGAGTGCGCAGCTCGGCCGAGGCGTTGCTCAAGAGCACGCCGCCGCCAGTGTAAATATAGGGGCGCTTGGCCGCCAACAGCAGTTGCAGGGCCTTGCGGATCTGTCCGCCATGGCCCTTGCGCACCGGGTTGTAGGAGCGCATTTCCACGCTCGTGGGGTAACCCGTGTAAGGCACCTTCTTGAAGGACACGTCCTTGGGGATGTCCACCAGCACGGGGCCGGGACGGCCGCTGCGGGCAATGTGGAAGGCCTTCTTCAGGGTCTCAGCCAGATCCTTGGCGTCCTTGACCAGGAAGTTGTGCTTGACGATGGGGCGGGTGATACCCACAGCATCGCACTCCTGGAAGGCATCCAAACCAATCGCGTGGGTGGGCACCTGGCCGCTGATGATCACCATCGGAATGCTGTCCATATAGGCGGTAGCAATACCGGTAACCGCATTGGTCACGCCAGGCCCGGAGGTCACGAGGGCCACGCCGACATCGCCGGTGGCACGGGCATAGCCGTCTGCCGCGTGGACTGCGGCCTGTTCATGGCGCACCAGCACGTGCTGAATGGTGTCTTGTTTGTAAAAGGCGTCGTAAATGTGCAGGACAGCGCCACCGGGGTAACCCCAGATGTACTTGACGTTCTCGGCCTGCAAGGCCTTGATCAGAATCTCCGCGCCGCGAAGTTCCACAGGTGAGCCAGATTTTTGTGCGGCAGTAGCCGCTGAAGCGATTTCAGCTTTGGATATTTCCATGATGAACCTTTGTGAATTTCTCTAACGAAAAACCTTGGGTGCCCCTTCACAAACACTTTTGGCGTCGCGTCGGGACTTAAGGACCAGGACATGGACGCAGTGAATATTGCGCCGGACCGGGACCCGTTTGCCTTTTGATGAGCAGCGCGGATTATCGCACCGTCCGGGTGAAATTGCCGGCAGGGGCCAAAAAATCCACGGGCGGATGAGATAATGTCGTCTTTTCTTGCGAACACCCTGTCTTGGCATCCGAATCCGAACTCACAGAATTTCTGAAAAGCGTTGAAAAGCGCGCTTTCAAACGTTCGGTCTATCACGTCCGCAATGAAGAGTCGGCACTGGACATCGTGCAGGACAGCATGATGAAACTGGCCGAGCACTACGGGCACAAGCCTGTGGAAGAGTTGCCCATGCTCTTTCAGCGCATTCTCTCCAATTGCACCCTGGACTGGTTCAGGCGGCAAAAGGTGCAGAACGCTCTCTTCTCCAACATGAGCGACTTCGAATCCGGCAACGAAGACGACGACTTCAACCTGCTAGAGGCGCTGGACGCGTCTTCCGGCTCCGACCTGGGTGAAAGTGCGGAAAGCATTACCGACCGGGCACAGGTCTTGCGTAGCATTGAGGGCGAAATTCAGCTGCTCCCAGGCCGTCAACGGGAAGCCTTCCTGATGCGTTACTGGGAGGAGATGGATGTGGCTGAAACTGCCGCTGCAATGGGCTGCTCACAAGGCAGCGTCAAAACACACTGCTCACGGGCCGTTGCTGCGCTTAGCAAGGCTTTGAGGTCAAAGGGGATTAAATTATGAATACGCACGAAAGCAACCACTACCAAGCCGACGTCCAGGTCGGCGCCGACGCCTTGGGCAAGGCCATTGCGTTGCGTCTTGCAGAAGGCAGCGAAAGCCTCCCCCATGACATCAGCGAGCGACTGAAAGCCGCCCGCGCCCAAGCCGTTGCCAAACGAAAAATTATAAGTGTGCAAGTCGCAGGATCCGTTCTTGTTTCGGGTGGTGAGGCGGCATTGCAATTCGGTGACTTCGACGGTGGTTGGCTCAACCGCATCGCCTCGCTCCTGCCTTTGCTGGCACTGGTGGCCGGCCTGATTTCTATTGCCGTGCTGCAAGATGATGTTCGGACCAGCGAAATCGCCGAAGTAGACGCCGAGTTGCTCACCGATGTGCTGCCCCCAGCAGCCTTTACAGACCCTGGTTTTGCGCAGTATTTGCGCGCGAACCAACCCCATTGACGGCCTCACCATCCATGCGTTTCAGGGATAGTTTGAACAAGTTGCTTGGCAATCCTTCGATCGCCAGGCGTTTTTGCGCAGCCAGCATATTGCTCGCCATTCTTGGCGCTGGCGTCAACGCCCAGCCGCAGGCAGTTCCGGCAGCGTCGAGTGCCGCAAAGCCCACGGCTGCAACACCGAGTGCAGACACTTGGTTGTCGCTCAGCACAGCTGAAAAAACATCTTTGGCTCCCCTGGAAAAATCCTGGGATGGTTTGAGCGCCGGGCAAAAGCGCAAGTGGTTGGCCATTGCCAAGACCTATCCCGGGCTGGGCACCTCAGACCAGGAAAAGCTGCATAGCCGCATGGTGGAATGGGCGGCCCTGTCGCCCAAAGACCGTGAGGTGGCCCGTTTGAATTTTGCGCAATCCAAGACCCTTGCCAAGTCCGACCGGGCCGCCAACTGGGAGGCCTACCAGGCTTTGAGCCCAGAAGAGCGTGAAAAACTTGCCCAGGGCGCCAAGATCAAACCGGTGGGTGCAGCGGTAGCCGTCAAACCGGTTGCGCCCGAAAGGCTGACCGCAGTACCGGTGACCCGCCACACGCCGGAGGCGGAGCGTTCGGCTGCGGTCTTGCAAAGACCGATCAACCGCAGCACGCTGTTGCCCCAATTGCCCGCCAGCGCGGCCACCCCAGGCACAAACCAACCCTTGGCCGCGCCATCCAAACCTTGATGGCTCCGGGACTTTGGCGCCGCATGGCCTGTTGGGTCTACGAAGGCATTTTGCTGTTCGGCGTGGTCTTCATCTCAGGCTACCTGTTTGGCACCCTGAGCCAGACCCGCAATGCGTTAGACAACCGCAATGCACTGCAGGCCTTTCTGTTCGTCATTTTTGGCATTTACTTTGTCTGGTTCTGGGCCAAAGGCCAAACCCTGGCAATGAAGACCTGGAATATCCGCGTAGTCGGGCGGGACGGCAAAGCCATCACCCAGACACGGGCACTGGGCCGCTACCTGCTGAGCTGGGTCTGGTTTATCCCGCCACTTCTGGGTGCAGCACCGTTTCACCTGAATGGTGCGGAGGTGGCAGTCATCGTTATGGGCTGGATTGCAGTATGGGCGTTGCTGAGCCGCTTTCAGCCACAGGGTCAGTTCTGGCACGACGTTTGGGCAGGCACACGGCTGGTAAGCTCGCAGCCTCTCAGCCGTTAAACCAACGAACCGACTCCATGCCCCCTATCGACGCGAGCGCCCCGGTCAATCCACAAAAAGACCGCAAAGGCCTGAGCCGGGTCTGGCACGCGACCGGCTACTCTGTTGCCGGTCTGCGCGCCGGCTGGAGTGAGACCGCATTCCGGCAAGAGGCTCTGGCGGCCATGGTCTTGTTGCCCTTGTCCATTTGGCTGGGACAGACCTGGGTTGAAACAGCCCTGTTGGCGGGAAGTGTTATCGCATTGATGGTGGTAGAACTGCTCAACACGGCGGTTGAGACCGCCATAGACCGGATTGGGCCGGAGTGGCACGACCTTTCCAAACGTGCCAAAGACATGGGCAGCGCGGCCGTCCTGCTCAGCCTGCTTTTTTGTATGGGCGTCTGGATCGCCGCCTTCTACCATCGCTTTGCATGACCGCACCATCGTTTTCTATCTACGTCTACTGCGGCTCCAAACCCGGAACCAACCCGCTGTTCACACAGGCCGCCGTTGAGGTGGGCCAATGGATTGCTGCTCATGGTGGCCAACTGGTGTATGGCGGCGGCAGCGGTGGCCTGATGGGCGTGGTGGCCGATGCCACGCTGGCCGCCGGTGGCCGCGTGGTGGGCATCATCCCCAAGGCGCTAGTAGAAAAGGAATGGGCACACCATGGCTGCACCGAGCTGCATATTGTGGACAACATGCACGAGCGCAAACGCATGATGGCCGAGCGCGCCGACGCCTTTGTGGCGCTGCCCGGCGGCATTGGCACCTTTGAAGAACTTTTTGAAGTCTGGACCTGGCGCCAACTGGGCTACCACGACAAGCCGATTGGCCTGCTCAACACTGCAGGGTATTACGATGGTCTGTTGGCGTTTTTGCGCCAGACCGTCGAGTCCCAATTCATGGGTGACTGGCAAATGGGCCTGCTGCGTACCAGCGAGGCGCCAGCGCCCCTGCTGCGCGAACTGGTGCAGGCGTCCGGACTCTCGCACCCTTCGCTGCTAAACCAGATTTAGGCCCCCAAACACAAGAGGCCCAACCCGTTAAATAGCGGACTCGTCCTGTTCGCCGGTACGGATACGGACCACGCGCTCCACGCTGGTGACAAAGATCTTGCCGTCGCCGATCTTGCCGGTGCGTGCGGCCTTGACGATGGCATCCACACAGCGATCCACCTCTTCGGTCTTGACCACCACTTCCACCTTCACCTTGGGCAAGAAGTCCACCACGTATTCAGCACCACGGTACAGCTCGGTATGGCCCTTCTGGCGACCAAAGCCTTTGACTTCGGTCACGGTCAAACCGGTGACGCCGCAGTCGGCCAAGGCCTCGCGCACCTCTTCGAGTTTGAATGGCTTAACAACAGCGGTAATTTGTTTCATCAAGAATCCCTAAAAATCAGGCCCGAAAGCGGTTGGTTATAGGATAACGCCAATCCTTGCCAAAGCTGCGGTGGGTTACCCGAATACCTACCGGAGACTGGCGGCGTTTGTATTCGTTGATTTTGATGAGGTGGGTGACTTTTTCCACATCCGCCTTGGCAAATCCGGCCGCGATGAGGGACTCAATGCTGTCATCATTTTCCATATAACGCTCCAGAATTGCATCCAAAATTTCATACGGCGGCAGGCTGTCCTGGTCGGTCTGGTCCGGGCGCAGCTCCGCACTGGGCGGGCGGGTGATGATGCGTTCGGGTATCGGGTTGGCTCCTGTTGCATAGGGGTCATTGGCATTGCGCCAGCGGGCCAGCTTGAACACCTGGGTTTTGGCCAGGTCCTTGATCACCGCAAAGCCACCCGCCATGTCTCCATACAGAGTGCAGTAGCCGGTGGCCATTTCCGACTTGTTACCCGTGGTCAGCACCATGCTGCCAAACTTGTTGCTCAAAGCCATAAGCAATGTCCCCCGAATACGGGCCTGGATATTTTCTTCTGTGGTGTCTTCGGCCCGACCCTCGAATTCCGTGGCCAGAGACGCCTTGAAAGCCTCGAAATGCGGGCGGATGGATATCTCGTCGTACCGCACACCC
>JAYVNF010000273.1:0-13898 GCA_043758575.1 Rhodoferax sp. | reverse complement strand
ACCGTTCTTCATGCTCTTCTCTCCATCTGAATTTAGATGGATTGAGCTTGTCAATTTCAGATGCTGGCCACAAGCCTGAGGATCATGGACCCCTTACGTCTTTCCTGCCTGGAGTTGGGCCAATGCCGATGTCGAGAAGAACATCGCCAACCCGAACAACTGGGCCGTGCAGGCCGGCGACATGTTCAACCAGCGCTACACCACGCTCAAGCAAATCGACACCAGCAACGTCGGCAAGATGCAGGTCGCCTGGACCTTCTCCACCGGCGTGCTGCGCGGCCACGAGGGCTCACCGCTGGTGATCGACGGCACCATGTACCTGCACTCGCCGTTTCCCAACAAGGTCTTTGCGATTGACCTTGACAGCCAGAAGATCAAATGGAAATACGAGCCCAAGCAGGACCAGGCGGTGATCGCCCAAATGTGCTGTGACACCGTCAACCGCGGCCTGGCCTATGCCGAGGGCAAAATCTTTTTGCAGCAGGCCGACTCCAATCTGGTGGCGCTGGATGCCAAGACCGGCAAGGTCATCTGGTCGGTGAAAAATGGCGACCCTAAGGTCGGGGCGGTCAACACCAATGCACCCCATGTGTTCAAGGACAAGGTCATCACCGGCATTTCCGGTGGCGAGTGGGGCGTGCGCGGCTTTCTTGCAGCCTATGACATCAACACCGGCAAACTGGCCTGGAAGGGCTACTCGGTCGGCCCGGACAGCGAGATGCTGGTGGACCCCAACAAAACCACCACCTGGACCGATGGCGCTGTCAAACCGGTTGGCCCCAACTCCTCGCTCAAGACTTGGCAGGCTGACCAGTGGAAGATCGGTGGCGGCACCACCTGGGGCTGGTTCAGCTACGACAAGGCCCTGAACGCGGTGTTCTACGGCACCGGCAACCCGTCCACCTGGAACCCCGCGCAGCGCCCTGGCGACAACCGCTGGACCATGGCCATCTGGTCGCGCAACCTGGACACCGGCAAGGTCAACTGGGTCTACCAGATGACGCCCTATGACGAATGGGATTTTGACGGCGTCAACGAGATGATCCTGGCCGACATCGATGTCAAGGGCAAACCCACCAAGGCCCTGGTGCACTTTGACCGCAACGGCTTTGGCTACACGCTGGATCGCACCAACGGCGCACTGCTGGTGGCCGAAAAATACGACCCGGCCGTGAACTGGGCCACCCATATCGACATGAAGTCCGGCCGCCCGGCCACGGTTGCCAAGTACTCCACGGCCCGCAACGGCCCCGACGTCACCACCATCCTTGATGCGCCTGGCTTGGCAGCGCAGCTCACGCGCTACCGGTCCATGCAGGCGCAGGCCGAGAAGGCCTGCTTCATAGGCGCCAACGGTAGGTAGATGCACCATGGGCAGCCAGGCGTTCCTGCACCGCTGGTGCCTCTTGCTCTGCACCCTGGTGGGCTGCGCCCAGATGCCGGCGGCACCCGGCGCGCCGGGCACGCGGCCACTCACGGTGACCGAGCCAGCCCCTGGCGTGTTTGTGCACATAGGCGCCCTGGAAGACTGGGGTCTGGACAACCAAGGGGACGTTGCCAATCTGGGCTTTGTGGTGGGCGCGCGCTGTGTGGCGGTCATTGACACCGGTGGCACGCCGGCCACAGGCCAAGCTCTGCTGGCAGCGGTGCGGCGTGTGACCCCGCTGCCGCTGTGCTATGTCATCAACACCCATGCCCATCCCGACCACATGCTGGGCAATGTGGCCTTTGTTGGCGCGCCCGAGCGGCCCCAGTTTGTGGCCAGCGCGCGTTATGCCGCCATGCTGGCGGCGCGTGCACCGTATTACCGCGCTGCGTTGCAGCGCGACTTTGGCATACGCCTACTGCCCGCAGAGATTGTCTTTCCCGACACCGCCGTTGCAGAGGCGCTGGAGTTGGATCTGGGCGGGCGCATTCTGCGCCTGCAGGCTTGGCCCACTGCCCATACCGACAACGACCTCACGGTGTTCGACAGCAGCACGCGCACCCTGTTTGCGGCCGACCTGCTGTTTGTGCAGCACCTGCCGGTGCTCGATGGCAATTTAAAGGGCTGGCTGTGTGCCCTGCAGGCCTTGCGGCCACTCGAAGTGGCAACTGTGGTGCCGGGCCATGGGCCGCTCAGCCAGGACTGGCCGCGGGTGCTGAATGCCGAGCGTGATTACCTGCAAGGTCTGCAGCGGGCCACCCGTGCTGCGATAACCCAGGGGCTGAGCCTGGCGCAGGCGGCTGATCAGATTGGGGTGGAGCAGACCACGACACAGATTGCAGCGCAAGCGCAAGAGCACTGGCTTTTGACAGAGCGCTTTCAGCGCCGCAACGTCACCGCTGCCTATGCGGAGCTGGAGTGGGAAGCGGCAGATGCCAGAGAGGCAGGAGACACACCATGCGGCCACTGAGGCAACATGTCAGGCGACTGTTCATGCGACTAGGGATGCGGCCGCTGTTCGCCTTGCTTTGGCTCAGCGGCATGTGGCTGACCATGGCAACGGCCCAGGCCCAGGCCCAGGCCCCCATACCCGGCCAGACTGCCAATGGCGACAAACCCGAGGACAGCGCCATCTGGCAGAAGGTGCGCGCCAGCCTGTTCCAGGACCGCCCCATTGCCACCGGCGCCCAGGCCAGTGAAAACGAAGTGATCGCGCTCCTTGCACCGGCGCGCGCCGAGGACGCGGCCATCGTGCCCATCGCCATACACGCCCGCTTTGCCCAGACCCCGGCGCGTTTCATCCGCAGGCTCTACCTGGTGATCGACAACAACCCGTCGCCGATTTCTGCTACCTTTGAATTCACCCCGCTCAGCGGGCGGGCCGATCTGGAGACCCGGGTGCGCATAGAGCAGTACACCTGGGTGCGCGCCATCGCCGAAACCAATGACGGCCAGTTGTTCATGGCGCTGCGCTACGTGAAGGCCTCGGGCGGCTGCTCCGCGCCGCCAGGCAAAGACCCGCAGGCCGCCTTGGCCAATCTGGGGCGCATGCGGCTGCAAATACTGCATGGGCAAGAGAGCGGCAATAGCAACAGCGGCAACGGCAACGCCACTGCCAGCGAACCGGTTTGGCTGCAACTGATGGTCAACCATCCCAACATTTCTGGCCTGGCGATGGACCAGCTCACGCGCCTGTATGCGCCGGCCCACTTTGTGCGCGAGCTGCGCGTGCGTTTGAACGATGCCCCGGTGCTGTCTGCCAGCCTGGATATCTCCATCAGCGAGAACCCGCATTTCCGTTTTTTCGTTCTGGCACCGGCAGGCGGTGTGCTCAAGGCCGAAGTGCTGGACTCCCAGGACCGGCGCTTTGAGACCACGCTCCCCATCTCGACACCTGTCTCAATGCCTGTGTCAGAGCCTGCGGCAGAGCCACCCTTGAAGGTGCTGCAAGTGGCGCCCGGCGTGTACATGGTACCGGGTGCCATGGGTGAACCCGATGGCGGCAACCTGGGTCGCATAGGCAATGCCGGCTTTGTGGTGGGCGATGCCGGGGTGGTAGCCATAGACACCGGCACTTCCTACCGCCATGGCCAGGCGCTGCTGCGGGCGATCCAAAGCGTGACCGACAAGCAGGTGGAGCTGGCGCTGGTGACCCATACCCGCCCCGAGTTCCTGTTTGGCGCGGCGGCCTTTCAGGCCCAGGGCATCCCGGTTTACATGCAGCACCAAGCCGCCGAACTGATGCGCGCACGCTGCGAGCGTAGCCTGAAAAAATTGCAAACCCTGCTGGGCGCCGATGCCATGCAGGGCTCGGTGGTGTTCAAGCCGGACCACGAGTTCAACCCCTCTTTTGTGCTGCACGCCGGCGGTCGCAAGTTGCAGTTGCTGTACTACGGGCATAGCAGCGGGCCGGGCGACGTGGCGGTGCTGGACGAGCAAACCGGTGTGCTGTTCGCCGGTGGACTGCTGGACAACCAGCACATACCCGAGTTGCAGGACGGGGACCTTGCGGGCTGGGCCACGGCCTTGCAGGCTTTGCGGCATGTGCCGTTCAGCCAGATCGTTCCTGGACACGGCCCGGGAGGCGGCGCCGCCATGATCGACGCGGTTCAGGCCTACCTGGCGCAGATGCAAGCGCGGGTGCGTGCGCTGATGCGAGCCGGCACCTCGCTGCAGGCGATCCCCGGAGCTGCGACCTTGCCGGCATTTGCCAGCTGGGACGGTTACGACACGGTCCACCAACGCAATGCATCCACGCTGTTTTTGCGCTTGGAGCGGGAATTGGATTCTGGCCCTTCCAGCCCCTAGGCTCGGCTTGCAGGCGGTACAGGCGGTACAGGCAGTACAGGCAGTACAGGCAGTACAGGCAGCGCCGGCTGCGGTGCACGGCTGCGGCGCACTCGGCGCGTGCTCAAGGACCGGGCCAGATTGCTTTCGACGGGCAGCGGCTCGCCTCCCAGCCAGGCCACCAGCAACTCGGCACACAGCGCCGAAAAACTCAGGCCCCGCGCGCCCATGCCGGCACACAGCCATAGCGAGGGCTGCTCCCCGTCCTCCAGCGGCCCCACCAGAGGCAGGCGGTCATGGGCAATGCAGCGGCTGCCCTGCCAGGCACCGACCTGCTGCTGGCTGAATTGGGGCGACAAGGTCCGGGCCACAGCCGGTAGCAAAGCCTGCAGCTTCCTGAAGTTGGCGGCATGCTCTTGCGCCAGCTCGGCGTGTGCGGTGGCGTCGCTCTGGAAGGTGGCACCGGCATACCACTGTGGTCCTTGCCCGGTTTGCACATGGGCAATAAAGCTGCCATGGCCATTCACTGGGAACGGTGGCATGCGGGCTGCCGACTCCGTCAGGGGCAGCCCTGCGGACTCTGGCGCGCCCAGTGGGGACGCGGCTTGCGCCAGGCAAGGCCCGTAACTCACGGTTCCGTGCAGGCACTGCATGGCCTGCAGCTTGGCCAGCACATCGGGCACCCAGGGCAGTGCGTAGGCAGGCGCGGCTGCTGTGCGCTCGGCCAGGCGTTGGACCAAGTCCACACAGCCGTAGGCGTTGGCAAACACCACGCACTCGGCGCGGCCCAGCTCCAGACCCTGCGCATCGCGTAGCAGCCATTGCGCCGGCCCACCGTCCTGCCGCTGTTCCAGCGTGTGCACCGCAGCCTGGGCGTGGAATTGAATGCCCGCATGGTCCAGCCAGCACTGCACAAGGCGCCGCGGTTTGATCCAGGCCGCGTGCAGGTGCCACAGCCCCTGGGCCTTGCCATAAGCCATGGGAGTGGCCCAGGCGCTGACCGGCGCCGGGGCGCCCGGGCGGGACACCAGCTCCGCCTCCGCTTCGGCCAGTCCGGCTTGCGCAAGCTGGAGTTCCAGCACACCGCTGGGGCTCCAGTCCTCTCCGGCCTGCAACAGGCGCCCGGCGTGCTGCAGCATCAACCGCGTGCCGGCGCGCGACAGGCGCGAACGCGGGCTGTCATCGGCCGAGTGGTGCGGCACCACCAGCCCCACCGGCAGGCCAGAGGCTGCACCGGCAACGTCCGCCTGTGCGTCGTACACATCCACGTCCCAGCCGCGCACGGCCAGGGCCCGGGCCACGCTGGCACCGGCAATGCCAGCACCGATGACGGCGCAACGCTTGGCTGGCGCGCTTGCAGCAGCGCCAGCGCGGCGGTCCGAGCGCAGCCGCCAGCGCGGCGCATAAACCGCATAGACCGCTTGTACATGCTGGGCCAGGGCACCGGGCTGCGGCGGCACGGGGGCCTGGTCGGTAATCTCGCCAAAGCCCGCGTCTGCCAGCAAGTGATGTGGCGGCAGCAGGTTGCCGCAGAACAGCAGCTGAGAGCCGCGTTTGCAGCAGCGCGCCAGGGCCTTGATCTGCCACTTGTCCCAGTGCGGCGCCACCGCTGTGGTGGCCGTGGGCGCCGCCACCAGCAGGCTGTCGGCCTGCAGGTCCTGGCGGGCCAGCATGCCGGCGCTGTCCCCCACGCACAGGGTGAGGGAGAGGTGTCCGTCTTCCAGCAGCAGTCGGTGAAAGCCGGGCTCCAGCGCATAGCACTGGCGCGCCAGGAGCGCGGCCAGCACCGGATGCGCGGCCGATGTCAGCAAAGCGGGCAGTGCCAGCGCCTGCTCCGGGGACAGCACGCCCACATAGTGCAGCAGGGCCGGGCGCAGGGCGTGCGTACGCCAGCACTGCCACAGTGCCAAAAACGTGTGTCCATCTGCAAAGCCGGTGTCCAGAACGGTCCAGCTTGACTGCGCTGCCCAGGCGGTGGAAATCAGCGTCAGGGCCGGCTGCGCGGAGTCTGCAGCGCCGGCCATGGGGTGGGTGCTCAGGGGGAGGGCGGGACGTAGCCTTGTGCGGCGTCGGCGCCATCGCCAAAGAAATGGTTTTCCATCTGGCGCGCCAGGTACTGGCGGGCGCGCAGGTCGGCCAGGTTCAGGCGGTTTTCGTTGACCAGCATGGTCTGGTGCTTGATCCAGGCGGCCCAGGCTTCCTTGCTGACGCTTTCCCAGATGCGTTTGCCCAATTCGCCGGGATAGGGAGGGAAGTCCAAGCCTTCGGCCTCTTTACCCAACTTGATACATTGAACCGTACGTGCCATGAATAACCTCTGTAGAAAAACGACCGGCTGATCTTATTCGCTTTGCCAAACACCCACGCTTTGTGGGCGCCTGGAATTCGCAAGCCACGTGGTTTTTGCTGTGCGTTAAAGTAGGCCGGCCATGGCGCTTACCACCCCCCGTTTTATTCTTGCTGCGGCATGGACAGTTCTCAGTCTCTGGGTAGCACAGGCACATGGTCAAACCGCTGCCGAGGCCCCTGCCGCTGCGGCGTCCGCCCAAGAAGCCTTTTCGATTCAAATCCAGGCGCCGGCTGAAATCAGCGACTTGTTGCAGCGTTACCTGGAGCTGCAACGCTACCGCGTGCTGGTGGACCTGAGCGATGCAGAAATCCAGAGCCTGCTGGTCTCGGCGCAGCAAGACGCGGCCGACCTGCTGGCCACGCTGGGCTATTTTTCCCCCGAGATTCACATCACGCTGCAGCGGCCGCAGGCGCTTGGCAAGCCAGCTGCCGCCGCTGGCACGGACCAGGCCACGGCCGCTGTCGCCAGCGCCGCCAAGGTGGTGCACATCGAGGTGCTGCCCGGTGCGCAGACCCGGGTGGCTGCAGTGCACCTGGTGCTGGACGGCGCCATTGCCGAAGACCCGCAGGCCCAGGAGCAACGCCAGTCAATTCGCGACCTCTGGAGCCTGGCCAGCGGCGAGCCGTTTTCCCAGGACGCTTGGGACACCGCCAAGGAGCGCGCACTCAAACAATTGCTGGCGCGGCGCTACCCGACGGCGCGCCAGCTCAGCTCGCGTGCCGAGGTGCACGCCGAGGAGGCCAGCGTCGATCTGGAGCTGCAGCTCGATTCCGGGCCGGCCTACCGCATTGGCAGCCTGGAGGTGGAGGGTAACCAGCGCTACAGCCTGGACCTGGCCAGGCGCTTTGCCCGTCTGCCGATTGGCCAGGACTATGTGCTGCAGCAGATGGTGGAAGCACAGCAGCGCCTCACCGACAGCGGCTACTACGATTCCGCCTACCTCAGCCTGGACACCGCCGGCGACCCGGCCCATGCCGTGGTGCACGCCCAGCTCAAGGAAGCCAGCATGCAAAAAGCGGTGTTCGGCATAGGCGCCAGCACCGACAGCGGCGCACGCATCAGCGCCGAACACACCTATAACCAGGTGCCCGGCATCGATTGGCGCGCGGTCAACAAAATCACCCTGGCGCGCGACACCAAGACCTTTGCCAGTGACTGGACCTCCCAGCCCAGCGAGAGCCTGTGGCGCTGGGCCGCCTCGGCCCTGTTTGAGCAGGACAAGGTCAGCGAGATTGACCTCAGCACCCAGCGCTACCGGCTGGGCCGCTTCACCACCGACACGGTTTTCGACCAAAGCTACTACCTGCAATACGAGCGCACCGAGGCGGTCTACCGTGAAATTGACCAGAGCAGCACCAACGCCGCCGCCAGCGCCAATTACGCCTTTGCGCTGCGCCACTTCGACAGCACGATTTTCCCCACTAGCGGCTGGGGCCTGGGCGGCGAACTCGGTGCCGGCACCGTGCTGGGTGCCCGGCAGGAACCCTACACCCGGGTGCTGCTGCATGCCCGCCTGTACCAGCCACTGGGGCAGTCGCAGACCAATCTGTTTGCGCGCCAGCACGCCGGGCGCATGGTGTACCGGGCGCAGGCCGGTGCGGTGGTGGTCAATGATGCCACCAGCATCCCTTTCAACCAGCTGTTCCTGACCGGTGGCGACACCACGGTGCGGGGCTACCAGTACCAGGAAATTGGCGTCACCCACAACGGCATCCTGAGTGCCGAGAGCGGCCGCTATGTGGCCACCGCCAGCGTGGAGTGGCAGCGCCCGATTGTGCGCAACGGCCAGATGACCGATTGGGAAAGCGCCGTCTTCGTCGACAGTGGCGCCGTGGCCAATCGGGTGGAGGAATTCAGCTTCAAGGCCGGTGTGGGCGTGGGCGCGCGCTGGAAAAGCCCGATCGGCCCGCTGCAGATTGACCTGGCCTATGGACTGGCCACGCAGGCCTTGCGCCTGCACCTGAACGTGGGCTTTGTGTTTTGATGCGGCATCTGCGTTGGTTCTTCCATGTCACTGGTGCCGCGTTCAGCCTGGCACTCAGCACCCTGGGCCTGGTGCTTGTGGGCACACTGCTGGGCCTGTGGCTGTGGCTGCAGTCCGAAGGCTCTCTGGGCCACGCACTGCGCCTGGCCGCAGCGCTGTTGCCGGCCGGCCAAAGCCTGCAAGCCAGCGCGGTCAGCGGCAATATCAAAGACGGCGGCAAGATCGGCCAGCTGCTGTGGAAGAAGGGTGAACTCTCCGTGCAGGCCCAGGACGTGGAGCTGGGCTGGGACTGGCATGCCCTGCTGGATGGCGCCCTGCATGTGGCCACCCTGCATGCCAGGCTGCTGCACATCGAAGACCACAGCCCGGCCTCCCAAACACCAATCCGCGAAGTGCTGTTGCCCCTGAAGGTGGACCTGCAATTTGCCGTGGACCGCCTGGAATGGGTCGGGCCACCGGCCTTGCAGCTGGACCAGCTACAGGGCCGATACCGCTTTGATGGCCAGACGCATTTCTTGCAGGACACCAGCCTGCACATGGCCGCTGGCAGCTACCAGGGCAGCGCCAGCTTGCAAGCCATCAGCCCGATGGCACTGTCCCTGCAAGTACAGGGCACAGTGCAGACCCCGGTGAAGGTGCAGCAAACCGCGCTGGTGCTGGCCGCCCAGGCCAACGCCAAAGGCACACTGCTGGGGCCCAACGCGCTGGTGGAGGTGGCCCTGGCCCTGCAGCCCCAAGGCGATGCCAAAACCCGCCCCTTGGGCGCCATGCAGGCCACACTGCAGGCCCAGCTCAAGCCCTCTGCGGCGCAGCCGATTGCCAGCGGCCAGGCCCAATGGAGCGCGCTGGACCTGGCCACGCTGTGGCCGCAGGCACCGCACACCAGCCTGTCGGGCCAGGCCCAGGTCGCACCCGATAGCAGCGGCTGGACGGCCGACATGGTGCTGCAAAACGCCCTGGTGGGCCCGCTGGACCAGCAACGCCTGCCGCTGCGCGCGGCCCATGCCAATATGCTGTACCGCAGCGGCCAGTGGCTGCTCTCGGGCCTGCAGGCCGGCCTGGCCGGCGGTACCTTGCAGGCCCAGGGCAGCTATGCCGGCAGCCCGGCCCAATGGGCGGTGCAGGGCACGTTGCAAGACATTGTTCCGGCGCAGTTGGACAGCCGCTGGAAGCTGCCGGTACTGCATGGCGAACTGTCGGCCCGGCAGTCGGGCCAGGGGGTGGACTTCGAAACCAGCCTGGGCACGCCGCTGACCGGCACGGGCGCAGGCAGCACCGGCGCAGCCGCAAGTGCCAGTGCCGCCGGTGCCGGTGCTGCGGCCTCCGCCGCAGCCGCTCAGGAACTGCTGCTGCAGGCCAAAGGCCGTTGGACTGCACCGCTGCTTCAAGTCGACAGCCTGGACCTGCAGAGCGCGCAGGCCCAGCTGAACGGCCAGTTGCAGCTGGACACGCAAAGCTACGCCAGCACCGCCCAAGCCCACGCCAGCATGCCCGGAGCCCAACTGGACCTGGACGGCAGCATCAGCGCCAGCGCCGGGCAGGGCAGTGGCGCCTGGCACATCACAGACGCCCATGCGCTGGGCCAATGGTTGGCCACGCTGCCGGTGCTGGGCGCCAGCCTGGGCGACCAGGACGCGCAGGGCGCGGCCGAACTGACAGCGCGCTGGAGCGGCGGCTGGCAGCACCTGGGCGAGGGTCTGCACCTGGAGGCGGCGCTGCGAAGCCAGCGCCTGGACCTGCAGCAGCGCTACCTGCTGCGCGACCTGCAGCTGGACCTGGCCGGTACGCCGCAGGACCTGGCCCTGCAGCTGCGCGGCAAGGCCCAAATTGGCAGCACCCAACTGGCCCTGCAGAGCCAGGCGCAGGGCGGCCAGGTCAGCGCCGGGCAGTGGCATGCGCGGCTGGACGCATTGCACGTGGGCGCCAGCAACGCGCTCTACAACGCGCCCTGGAGCATGGACCTGCAGCAGGCCGTGGCCATGGACTGGCGCTACAGCGCGCTGGCCCAGTCCTTCACGCTGGAGGCGGGCGGCCTGCGCCTGAGCGGGCCGGCACCGGGCACGGCGCAGATTCTGTGGCAGCCACTGCAATGGGCGCACCAGGGCAGCACCGGCAGCGCCAGCGCTGCGCGCTGGAGCAGCAAAGGCCAGCTGCAGGGCTTGCCCCTGACCTGGCTGGAACTGCTGGGCCAGACCCGCCTGGCCAACTTGGGCTTGCGCGGTGACTTGCTGTTTGGCGGCCAGTGGGATGCCAGTGTGGGCGACACGGTGCGCGTGCGCGCCGGCCTGCAGCGCAGCAGCGGCGATTTGCAAATACTCAGCGGTGATGCGGGCAGCGCCGCCGTCCCCGCCGGTTTGCGCGATGCCCATGTGAACCTGGAGATTGACAACGACGCCGTGCGCGCCAATCTGCTGTGGGCCAGCGACAGCGGCGGCAATGCGCAGGCGGAATTCGCCACCCGCTTGCAGGCCTTTGCCGGTCTGGCCTGGGCGCCCGACGCGCCACTGCAGGCCACGCTGCATGCCAGCCTGCCCAAGGTCGGAGCCTGGTCGCTGGTGGCACCGGTGGGCTGGCGCATCCAGGGCACGCTGGAGGCCGACGCCACGCTTTCCGGCAGCCGCAGCAAACCGGTCTGGAAAGGCAGCCTGGAGGCGCGCAATATGTCGGTGCGCTCGGTCGTGGACGGCATTGACTTCAGCAACGGCGTGATGCGTCTGCTGGTCAACGGCCAGCACATGGAGATTGCCGAGCTGACCCTGCAAGGGGCGGGCGGTGCGGCCGGCGGGCAGCTGCAAATTAGCGGTTCTGCCGATTGGCTGGGCGTGCTGCCGGGCGCGGCCGGCAGCACCGGTGCCACCAATTCTGCTGGCGCCGCCACGCCCGTGGCCAACCGCGTGCGCATGGCGCTGGAGGCCAAGGCGCAGAGCTTTCGCGTGAGTGCCCGTGCCGACCAGCGCCTGGTGGTGTCGGGTAATTTGAACGCCCAGCTCAGCAATGCCAAGCTGCTGGTGCGCGGCGCCCTGGTGGCCGACCAGGCCCTGTTCGTGCTGCCCGAAGACAGCGCGCCCAAGCTCGGTTCGGACGTGGTGGTGGTGCGCAAACCCGCAGCGGGCCAGGCCAAGACGGCAGTGGCAGCGCCTGGCACTGCGCCCCGGCCAGGCGCGGCGCCAACGTCTGCGTCAGAGTCTGCCCCGGCTCCTGCGCTCGGTTTGGCGCGCAGCGTGGTACCCGATATCAGCATCACCCTGGACCCCGGCGCCAATTTCCAGCTGCAAGGCCATGGCCTGAACACCCGCCTGGCCGGCCTGGTGACCTTGAAGGCCGAGGGGCTCAATGCCGCCCCCCGGCTGGTGGGCGAGCTGCACACCGTCAGCGGCACCTACCGCGCCTATGGCCAGTACCTGAACATCGAAGAGGGCACGCTGCGTTTCAGCGGTGCCTATGACAACCCGGCCCTGTCTATCCGGGCGCTGCGTCCGAATCTGCAGCAGGAGGTGGGCGTGCAAATCAGCGGCACCGCGCAACTCCCGGTGGTGCGTCTGTACTCCGACCCGGATCTGCCGGATGCCGACAAGCTGTCCTGGCTGGTGCTGGGCCACACACCCACCGCCGGAGGTGCCGAGACTGCCATGCTGCAACAGGCCGCGCTGGCCCTGCTCTCGGGCAGCGGCAAGACCCGAACTGAGAGCCTGATCAACGCCTTCGGCCTGGACGAGGTGTCCCTGGGCCAGGCCGCTACCACCAACCTGGATGGCACGGCCGGCAGCGAGACCACGGTCAAGCTGGGCAAGCGCATCTCGCGTGACTTTTACGTGGCCTATGAACGCAGCCTGGCCGGAACACTGGGCACCTTGTACGTGTTCTACGACCTGTCGCGCCGCTTTACGCTGCGCGGCGAGTCCGGCACGCAGAATGCCGTTGACCTGATCTTCACCACGCGCTTTGACTGAACACGGCAAGACGAAAAGTAGTTTTTAAACTACAATTTTGCATGATCGAGTTGCGCCGGTACCAGCACGAAGACGGGCGAGTCCCGGTGACGGAGTGGTTGTCCAGTCTGCGAGACATGCGCGCCAGGGCGCAAATAGAGGTCCGGTTGCGCCGCGTGTCCGTTGGCAACTTTGGTGACTGCAAGGCTGTTGGCGAAGGTGTTTCGGAACTTCGAGTTGATGTGGGTGGCGGTTATCGGGTGTACTTTGGTAAACATGGGCTGACCGTGATCATTTTGTTGTGGGGCGGGGACAAGGGCTCGCAACAAATTGACATCGCCAAAGCCAAGACCTTCTGGGCCGACTGGAAACGGAGAAATACATGAGCAACAAAACATTGGCCGCCTCGGTATCGCATGCAGACGAGACCATCAAGGAACTGCGCGCCAACCGGGAGTTCGCTGTGGAGTATCTAAAAGCCGCACTGGAAGAGCTGGACGATCCCAACAACCGTGCCGCCGGTTTGCTGGCGCTGCGGGATGTGGCCGAGGCCTTTGGCGGTTTGGGACTGGTCGCAGAGCAGGCCGGGATCAGCCGTGAGGCCTTGTACAGATCCCTCTCGCCCAAGGGCAACCCCACTTTGAAAACCCTGCTTGCGGTCCTGAAGACTGTGGGAATGCGTTTATCCGTTGAGACGGAGCCCCATCCGCAAGTGCACGGTTGAAAGGCGGGTACAACGCAGGAGCTTGGGGCTGTCATGAACATGGTGGACAATGCCCTGACCTTATTTATTTAACCTGCTCCAACCCTCGCATGTTCACCTTTGTCCTCGAAAACTTTGACTACGCGCCGCGCCGCGTGATGGGCCTGTTGGCCCTGGTCTGCGCCAGCATGCTGGCCTTTGGCATGTACCTGCAGCATGTGATCGGGCTGGAGCCCTGCCCCATGTGCATCGTGCAGCGCTATGCGGATTTTCTGGTTTTGTTCTTTGCGATTCTGGTGGCTGCTACCAGCAAGCGGGTGCTGCAACTGGCGTCCACATTCGGCGTGCTGCTGTTTGCCTGCGGTGGTGCCTTTGTGGCCGCACGCCAGAGCTGGTTGCAGTGGTACCCGCCCGAGGTGGTGTCCTGCGGGCGCGACCTCTACGGCATGATCGAAACCTTTCCCCTGAAGCGCGTGTTTCCCATGGTCTTCAAGGGCAGCGGCGACTGCTCCAAGGTGGATTGGACCTTTCTGGGTGGCTCGAATGCCAACTGGTCTTTTGTCTGGTTTTGCTTTGCCGCAGTGGTGGCGCTGACGCTGCTGGTGCGCCAGGCCAAACGCTAAGGCAACGCTGAAGTAGCCCCTGTTTTTCAGTGCGCTGCTCTGACCCATTGCGCATGGTGATATTTCGGCGGAATCCGATACGTTTCGAATCCCAAT
>JAYVNF010000272.1:0-4631 GCA_043758575.1 Rhodoferax sp. | reverse complement strand
AAGGTGGCCGCAGACAGCGGCACCAGCAGGTCCAGCAAGTTGCTGCCTGGCAAGCGGTTTTGCTCCAGCACCACGATTACCAGGGCCGGCGTGGGCACGGTGCCCAGGCCAATCCACAGACCCTTGCGCAGTGCGATGCCACTGGGGTGGGCAAACAGACACAACCCCACCACCTTGGCCGCCAGGCGTGCAGCCACAAAGGCCAGGCCCAGCCCCAGGCCGGCTGCCACCTGCGCCCAATCCAGGCGCGAGGCAATGAACACAAACAGCAGCACCGAAAACAAATCCCCCAGGCTGCCAAAGCCACGCTGCGACGCCGTCAGCACCAGGCGCCGGTGGCGTGCGCACAGGCCAAAGGCCAGCGTGGCCACCACCGGTGAGAGCCTCAGGCCAAACGTCAACGCCACCAGACAGATCACGGCCAGGGCAAAGGCCAGGGTGCTGTCCTGCCCGCTGGGTTTGCTGGCGCGCAGCAGGGCAGGGGTCAGCACCCCGGCCAACACGCCCAGCACGATGGAGATGCCCAACACCACCAGGCTGCTGTACGCCGCAGCCCAGATATTGCCGGAGCTGCGCAGCACCGCCCAGCCCAGCGTGATTTTGAAAGCCAGCACCGTGTTCAGCGTGGCCAGGTACAGCAGCCGCTCGGTGGCCTGGCCCGCGCTGCGGCATTCGGTGACCACCCGCAATACCGTGGCCGGCGAAGTTGCCATGGCCAGTGCTGCCAGCAGCAGGGCCGTGGCCTGGGCCTGCTGGAAGTGCAGCAGCACGGCGTACACCGCCACAAAGCTCAGGGCCGCCTCGACCAAACTGGTCACGCCCAGCCAGGGGTTGCTGCGCAGCCAGCGCAGGTTGATGCGGTGGCCGCACTCAAACAGCATCAGACAAAAAGCCATGTTGGCCAACAGCATCACCGTGTCCGACTGGGTTTGCGGCAAAAGGCCCGCCTGTGCCGGTGCCATGGCAAAGCCGACCAGGGCATAGGCGCAGATACGCGGCAGGTCCAGCCATCGGTAGGCCGACTCGCCCGCCAGCCAGGCCAGCAACACGGTGGCCGGCCAGGCGATATCGCTGACCAAAGGGCCAGCAAGAGGGCCCGCAAGCAGGGCTAGATCGACCATGGCCGCGTGGCTGCCGCAGGGCAGGTCATAGGTTGTCGAAAAAATTTACACATTGCACGGATTGCCTGTGTTGGTTTGTGCTTTGTAGAGAGTGAACTTCATTGCAATCAAGCACTTGCGGAAGGGCTTTGGCGTTTGGTATGGAATGTGCGTGGTTGCGTCCCTCGCATACTTCCCTTCACTACATGGCTTTTGCTTGCAGTGCCAGTCAAACGATTCCTGTACCGCCAGTTGCGCGCAACCATGGCCTTGGCCCCACGGGGTCTGCGCTTTGCGGCCTACCGGTTCTTTGTGGACTGCGACACTGCACCCGATGCGCGCCTGAGTCTCAAGATTACTGATATCCGCGAAGAGCTGGAGGCCTGTTTTCAGTTGCTGCACGATGCCTATGTGGGCAGCGGCTTCACGGCCATGGCCCATTGCGGACCCAGCAGCACGGCCACCAGTTGGGGTGCCGTCAACGCCAGTCCGGCACTGGCAGGAATGGCCACCAGGCTTTGCACACTCTGGGCCAGCAGAAACACCCGCTTGAGCTCGTCGGGGCGCTGGCGTACCTGCACAAAGGCCGGGAACAGCACCCGGTTGATGGGCATCAGCAGCTCGGTGGAGGGCAGGGTGCTGAGGTCAACCGGATCGACGGTGTGGTCATCACCTTTGTCGATATCAGCGCCGAGAAGTCGCTGGAAGAGCGCCTGCAAACGGCCGCGCAACTGCTAGCCCAATACACGAGTGCCAGCGCGCAAGCAGGGCAGCAAGGTGTGCTGCCGGATGTGCTGATTCAGCGTTTGCAAACCCTGCTGCAAGGAAGCTGAGATTGCCTTTACAGTGCGGTTCATTTTGGTTACAACCCGGCTTGTATGGACGCACCACGTGAAAGCTCTTTGAAGCGGCTGCAGACCGGCTACCGTCAACTCTTTGAACGCTATCCACTGCCCATGCTGGTGGTTGATCTGGCCACACTGCGTTTGCTGGCGGCCAATGATGCGGCAGCCAAATGCTATGGCTACAGCATCGCCCAGCTGACCCAGATGCACCTTCCCGATATTTATTTTGATGAAGACCACCCCAGTTTGCCGGCCTTCATGGCGCTGGAGCCGCAGGAGCGTGCAAGGCAGCGCCGCTGGCGCCACAAAGGCCAGGGCGGGCGCGCCATCGAGGTGGAAATCGATACCGACGACATGCAGCTGCATGGCTTGCCTACGCGCATGCTGCTGGTGAGCGATGTCACCCCGACTGTGGCTGCTGCGCCGCTGGCGTCTAGCGTGCCCCAGCACAGCCTGGAGCCGGTGCAGATCCTTGCCGACGGCTTTTTCATGATCGACCAGGCCGCCCGCTTTACCGCTGTGAACCAGCATGCGGAGGCGCTGCTGCAGGTTCGGCGCGAGCAGCTGCTGGGCCGCACCCTGTGGGAGTGTTGCCCGCTGGGGTCCGAGGCAGCTTACCGCCAGCAGTACGAGGCCGTGGCGGTGCACCGGCAGGCGATCTGCTTTGAGTTCTACCTGGCGCCACGCCTGCTGTGGCTGGAGGTGCGCGCCTTTGCCTGTAGTGACGGTGTGGCGGTGTGGCGGTGTATTTTCGCGACGTCTCCACCCAGCACGAAGTCAGCCGCCAACAGGCGCAGGAGCGCGAGCGTTTGAACGCCATCGTGCATGCGCGTGACCTGGCCGATGCCGAACGCCAGGCCGCGCGTGTGCAGCTCTCGGACCTGGCGCGCCGCCTGATGTCGCAGGAAAAAGACCTGGTCAAGCGCGTAGCCCATGCCCTGCACGACCAGCTCGGCCAGACCACGGCGGCCATTCGCATCATCCACGACACCATGGGTGTGCTGCGTCGGGGCAAGGAGTCGCGCGAATACCTGCGCCTGGATTTGCAGCTGGGCAAGCTCATAGACCAGGCCACACGCCAGGTGCGCATGGTGCTGGTGGATTTGCCCGCCGCTGCTGGACGAATACGGCCTGGCCGCAGCGCTGGACAATGAGCTGCGCAGCCGGGCGCTCAGCCAGAAGAGCATCAACTTTGTGTTAAACGTGCCGCCTGCGGTGCTGGACGTGCGTTGGCCATCGGCGGTGGAATACGGCGCCTTCATGATTGGTCGCGAAGCTATCGAAAACGCCATCGCCACACTGTTTCTGGATGAACAAATGCGCGTGCGCCGCTTCACCACGCAAACCGCCAGCATCTTCAAACTGATCCCCAGCGATGTGGGCCGACCCATTACCGACCAGGTCACCACACTGGACTATCCCACGCTGGCCAGCGATGCGCAGGAGGTGCTGCGCACCCTGGTGTTTCGCGAAGTGCAGGTGCGCGGCGAGGGTGCCAGCGGCAACCAGGAGCTGATTCGCAAAGACGGCTTTTCGCTGCTGGATATCAAGAACTACCTGGCACGGCACGACTTTGTGGCCGATGCGTTTGAATTTCCGCTGGCCAAGTTGGTGGAAGCCCGGTTGCCGGCGCTGGTGCTGATTGTGGAGAAGGGCTATCACCACTTTGTGGTGGTGAAGGGCATGCAGGATGGGCGCGTGTTGATAGGCGACCCGTCCAGCGGCACGCGCGCCATGTCCAGAGCGAGTTTCGAATCGCTATGGGGAAACAAGCTGCTGTTCGTCATTCACAACAAGCAGGAACAGGCGCGTTTCAACGTCCTGGCGGACTGGCGCGTGGTCCCCAAAGCGCCTTTGGCTGCAGGTATGGCGGCGGATGAAATACCTGCGCTGCCCTGGTCCAAGCTGGGGCTTGGTGACTATTAGAAAAATGGAATCAAGAGGCTTGCCATGCTGAATTTACCTGCACGATGGTCCTGTGCGTGCGCACTGCTCTGGGCCGCTGGCGGCGCGCTGGCGGCCGATGGTCCAACTGCGTCTCCCTTTCTTGCCACTGCGTGGCAGGCGGTTGATGATGAAGTACTGGACCAGATGCGCGGCGGCTTCGAGTTGAGCTCGGTCGGCTCCGGCCTGGCGGTGTCTTTTGGCTTTGTGCGCAGTGTGATGATCAACGGTGACCTGGTGTCCCAGACCCGCTTCAGCCTGCCCGACCTGGGCCATATTTCGGCCGACCAGGCCAAGCTGGCAAGCGATGCCCTGGCGCAGGCACAAATCGTGCAAAACGGCCTGAGCAACAGCGTGGGTGCCAACAACCTACCCGTCAACCTGGGCGCCACCACCGTGGTGCAGAACAGCCTGAGCAACCAGAACATCCAGACCCTGACGCAAATTGACGCCGGCGTGAACAGCCTGGGCTTGCTGCGGTCCCTGAATCTGCAGGGGGTGTTGCAGGACGCGCTGGTGGGGGCGCTGAGGGTGCGTTAGTTGCGTTGGCGATTTCTTGGCATGGCTGCATAATTGGCGGCAACCAGGAGTGTTCGCGATGACTGAAAACGTAGAAAACCTGTTGTTGGAGCACCTGAAACGCTTCCAGTCCGGGCAAGACCGCATGGAGCCCAAACTTGAAGAAATTGCCCGACGTTTGTCCAACCTTGAAGCGGGGCAAGCCAGTGTCATTCAGCACTTG
>JAYVNF010000271.1:0-13944 GCA_043758575.1 Rhodoferax sp. | reverse complement strand
CTGCGCGGCGTGGCCGGCAACCTGGGCGCGGCCGATCTGCAGGAGCGCGCGCACGAGCTGGAATCGGCGCTGCGCCACGCCAGCCCCCTGCCCGAACTGCTGGACCGCGCACAGGCACTGGGCCGCAGCCTGGAGCGCTTGCGCCAGGCCCTGCGCCGGGCCTTGAGCCTGGACCAGGACAGCCAGGTGGAGCTGGCGCCGCAGGAGGCGGCGCAGGCGCTGCAGGATTTGCGTGGCTATCTGGAAAAGGACGATGCCCAGGCTGTGGATGCCTTCCAGCGCCTGGCCCCGACCTTGCGCCGGCTGCTGGGTGAGGCCGGCTTCCAGCACGCCGAAGCGGCGCTGGAAGCCTTTGACATGGAAGCGGCGCTGGAGCAGTTGCACAGCGGCGGCGCCTTTGCTGCCGCGCTGGAGCGCCGTTAGCAAGGACGCCAAGACCGCGCTGGCGCCGGCACAGCGCTTTGGCCGAATAATGGAGGCTGCCCATCAGCCTCCTTTTTGCCATGCCCCGTTTTGCCGCCAACCTCAGCCTGCTGTTTACCGAGGTGCCCTTTTTAGACCGTTTTGCACTGGCCGCCCAGGCCGGCTTCCAGGCGGTCGAAGTGCAGTTTCCCTATGACCACGCCGCCCGCGCCATCCGCCAGCGCCTAGATGACAATGGCCTGCAGCTGGTCTTGCACAACCTGCCGGCGGGCGACTGGGCTGCTGGCGCGCGCGGCATGGCCTGCGACCCGCAGCAGGTGGCTGCGTTTCGCGCCAGCGTCGCGCAGGCTCTGGACTATGCGCTGGAGCTGGGTGTGCCGCAGCTGCACTGCCTGTCGGGCAAGCGGGTGGCGGGTGTGGCCGAGGCGCAGCTGCTGGAGACCTTGCTGGCCAATCTGTCATTTGCGGCGGCTGCGTTGCAGCGCAGCGGCCTGCGTCTTTTGATCGAGCCCATCAACCACTTTGACATGCCGGGCTACTACCTGACCCACACCGCGCAGGCGCTGCAGATTCTGGACACGCTGGGCGCGGCCAACGCCTTTGTGCAGTACGACATCTACCATGCCCAGCGCATGGAGGGCGAGCTCGCCGCCACCCTCAGCCAGCATCTTCAGCGCATCGGCCATATCCAGCTGGCCGACAATCCGGGCCGCCATGAACCGGGCACGGGCGAGATCAACTATGCATTTTTGTTTGCGCATCTGGACCACCTGGCTTATGCGGGTTGGATCGGTTGTGAATACCTGCCAGCCACCAGCACCCTGGCCAGCCTGGCGTGGTTGCAGGAGCTGGGTCTCATGTCCACCACAGCGCGCTGAGCGTGTCCTTGGGAAGCACGGCCGCGTCACCCGGCGTCCAGCGCCAGCCGTTGGTCTGGCGTTCAAAACGCAGCTGACCCTGGTTGGCCAGGCTTTTGAGAACCTGGCGCGTGGTGCGCGGGTTGCCCTGGGACTGCTGCATCACCCAGGCACTGAGCTCGCGCAGCTCGCTGATGTGAAAGCAGCTGTCGTCAATCAGGGCCGCCACCTCTTCAATCCACAGGGGCTGCAACCCGATCTCGGTGGGCGGCGGCTGGCTGCTGCGCAGCTCACCCAATAGCCGCGTGAGCGGGTGCTCGGCGTCCACCGCCTCCTCCTGGTAGGCGCCCAGCAACAGCAGGTGGCTGCCCCGGCGCTGGCGCATGAGGGTGCGTACAAAGGCCAGCGAGGCCGCATCGGCCCATTGCCAATCGTCCAGAAACAGCACCAGCGGGTGGTCCGGCCCGGCCAGCAGGGCCAGCAAATCCACGAATACCTCGCCCAGGCGCTGTTGTGCTGCCAGCCCGGTGGGCGACTGTGCGGGCGGCTGCACGCCGGTGATCCACTCCAGCTCGGGCAGTGCCTCGATCGCCAGCTGCACATCGGCGCCCAGTGCCGTCACCAGCTGCGTGCGCCAGCGGGCCCGGTCGGCCGGGCCGCTGGCCGCCACCTCGCGCAGCAGTTTGCGCAGGGCTTCTACCAGGGCCGAGTAGCTGTGCTCCCGGTGCTGTGGCGCAAACCGCCCTTCCACCAGCAGACCACCCGAGGCCAGTACGGTCTCGCGCATGGCGTGCACCAGCGCCGTCTTGCCCATGCCGGCGCTGCCGCTGAGCAGTCCGATCTGTACCGCCCCGGCCACCGTCTGCTGCCACAGCTCCAGCAAGGTCGCCATGTTGTCGGCCCGCCCATACAGGCGCTCGGGGATGAGCAGTTGCGAGCGCAAGTCGGTGCTGCCCAGGGCAAAGGCGCCAACCTTGCCGCTGGCCTGGAGCTTTTGCAGGCACTTTTGCAAGTCGTCGGCCAGGCCATTGGCACTGGCGTAGCGCGCATCCGGGGCCTTGGCCAGCAGGCGCATGACCAGCTCGGAGAGCTGCACAGGCACCCTGGCGTCCAGCTCGTGCAAGGCCGTTGGCATGACGATGATCTGGCGAAAGGCCAACTCTAGCGCGTCGTTGCAATCAAAAGCGGGCTGGCCCAGCAGCCATTCGTAGAGGATCAGGCCCAGGCTGTAAAGGTCACTGCGCGCGTCCGCTGGCGACAGATGGCCGGCCTGCTCGGGTGAGACGTAGCGCAGGGCCTGCAGCGACAGCGGGCCGGGCTCCGGGCGGGGCCGCAGGCGGGCACTGCCATCGGGCAGAAACTCAAAGGCATCGGGGTCCAGGCCGCCATGCACTTGCTGGCTGGCATGCAGCGCGTCCAGGGCGTGCGCCGCTGCAAGCGCACGCGCCAGCACGCTTTCCAGTTGCGGTTGCCGCAAAACAGCCATGACGCACTCCCCCGTTTGGTTCTGTGCGAGCCGTCTATGAATGAACGAATAAGTGTGCAAGTTTCACGTGTGCACAGGCCGTTCCCGGCCGCAGGCGGGGCAGTATGATGCGGCTCACCTCTCTCACAACCGGAGTGCGCCATGGCCCTGATGGACTTTCTCAAGAAACAGTTTATTGACGTCATCCAATGGACTGAAGGGCAGGACGGCACCCTGGCCTGGCGCTTTCCCATGCAGGACATGGAAATCCAGAACGGCGGCGTGCTGGTAGTGCGCGAATCGCAAATGGCCTTGTTCGTCAACGAGGGCACCGTGGCCGATGTGTTTGGCCCCGGCACCCACAAGCTGACGACGCAAACTCTGCCGCTTCTGACCAATCTGAAAAACTGGGACAAGCTGTTTGCCTCGCCCTTCAAGAGCGATGTGTATTTCTTCAGCACGCGCCAGCAGATCGACCAGAAGTGGGGCACACCGCAGCCCATCACCATCCGCGACGCCGACTTTGGCGCCGTGCGCCTGCGTGCCTTTGGCAACTACAGCTTCCGGGTTGCCGCACCGGCCCGGTTCCATAGCGAAATCTCCGGCACGCGTGAGAGCTACGGCGTGGCCGATGTGGACGGCCAGCTGCGCGCCCTGGTGCTGCAAAACATCAGCAACGCCATTGCCTGCAGCGGCCTGGCCTTTCTGGACCTGGCAGCCAACCAGCTGGCCTTTGCCCAGGCGCTGACCCAACAACTGGCGCCCGAGTTCGAAAAGATCGGCCTCAAGCTCGAAGGCATGACGGTGCAAAACCTGTCGCTGCCCGAAGAGCTGCAAAAAATCCTGGACCAGAAAATTGGCATGGGCATGGTGGGCGGCGACATGGGCAAGTTCATGCAGTACCAGACGGCGCAGGCGATACCCAAATTTGCCGAGGGTGCTGGCAGCGGTGGCGGCATTGCCGGTGACGCCATGGGCCTGGGCGCTGGCGTGGCCCTGGGCCAGGTGCTGGCGCAGAACCTGCAGGCCGGTTTGCAGGGCGCACCGGCTGCTGCCTCGGCTGCTGCGGCGCAGGCCGCCGCTGCAGTGGCGGCGGGCATGAAGCCCGAGGACATCATGGCCACGCTGGAGAAGCTGGCCGAGCTCAAGGGCAAGGGCATTCTCACGCCCGAAGAGTTTGACGCCAAGAAGGCCGAACTGCTCAAAAAGCTGGTCTAGCCTGTAGCCGCAGGCGTGGCCACCAGCACCCCCCAACGCAGCTTCCGGGCGCCCTGCCCAGGCTGCGGCGCGCCGGTTGATTTTTTCAGCGCCCAGTCCAGCCACGCCATTTGCGCCTACTGCCAGAGCATGGTGCTGCGCGAGGGGGAGGTGCTCAAGCGCATTGGCAAGATGGCCGAGCTGTTTGATGACCACAGCCCGCTGCAGTTGCACAGCGCCGGCAGCTGGAACGGCCAAAGCTTCAGCCTGGTCGGGCGCCTGCAATACCAGTACGGCGAAGGCACCTGGACCGAGTGGCATGCGCTGCTGGCAGACGGCAGCAGTGCCTGGCTGGCCGAGGACAACGGCGCCTACGTGTTCAGCCTGCCGCAGGCGCCCAGCCGCGAACTGCCGGCCGCCGAGTACTTTCGCATCGGTGCCACCACGGCCATGGACGGCCAGAGCTACACGGTGGCCTCCAACCAGCAGGTGGCGCTCAAGGCGGCCCAGGGCGAGCTGCCGCATCTGCCACCCCTGGGCGCGCCCTTTGCCATGGTCGAGTTGCGCAGCCAGAACGGCGACAGCCGGGGCCATGCCGAGGTGCTCAGTGTGGACTACGGCAGCACGCCGCCCACGCTCAGCCACGGCCAGGCGGTGCGGCTGGAGGACTTTCGCTTAAGCGGTTTGCGCGAGGCCGCGGTGAAGGAAGAAACAGGCCGGCAGTTCAGCTGCCCCCAATGCGGCGCGGCCCTGAGCGCGCAATTGGCCAGCACCCAAAGCATGACCTGCGGCTCCTGCCACAGCATCATCGACCTGTCGCAAGGCCTGGGCGGCGAACTGCGGCACGCCACCCAGGACGAGCCGGTGCAGCCCCTGATTGCCCTGGGCCGCAGCGCCACCCTGCAGGGCGCGCAGTGGCAGGTAGTGGGGTACCAGCACCGCATGGGCACCGCACCAACCGAGCCCGACGAACACTTCGGCTGGGACGAGTACCTGCTCTTCAACAGCCAGCGCGGCTTTTGCTTTCTGGTCGACAGAAGCGAGGGCTGGAGCCTGGTGCGCCCCACCACCGGCGCGCCGGTACTGGGCAGCATGGGCCAGAGCGCCAGCTACCTGGGCACGCATTACGCCCTCAAGGAAAGCTACAACGCCGAGACCGACTATGTGCTGGGCGAGTTCTACTGGCAGGTGCAGCGCGGCCAAAAAACCAGCAACCGTGACTATGCCGATGGCAAGAACCTGTTGAGCCTGGAGCAATCCGCCCAGGAGCTGACCTGGTCGGTGGGGGCCGCGGTTGCCAGTGATCTGGTGGTGCAGGCCTTTGGGCTGCAAGCCACTCCGGCGCTGCTGCAGCGCAGTGATGTGAAGCCCTTTGCCGCTACGGGTGGTTTTTGGATGCGCCCGGACTTCTGGGTGTTTGTGGTGATCGTGCTGGTCATGCTCTCGGTCAGCACCTGTTCCAACCGCTGTGACCCGGCCACGCAGGACTGCTCCAGCAACGCCGTGGGCGCGCGCACCTCGGGCGGCTCCTTTGGCGGCTTTTCCAGCGGCGGTGGCCACAAATAGGAAAACATTTATCGCTTTGGTTTGGCCCCCATCGGCCGATACATAAGGGGACAGCAACTACCAAGGCCGCACCGCATGAGCACCACCACCCTGCAAAGAGAACTGCCGGCCGAATTCCAGCTGCTGCTGTGGAGTGGCCAGCTGCAGAAGATCCGTTTCAGCGAGTTCGCAGCCGTCAAGCTGCTCGCCAATGCGCTGTGCTGCATCCGCAACGCCAGGACGCCGGAGTTCGGCCTGCTGGGGCGCTTTTTCATGGTCAACGAAGGCATCCATGCGCTCAGTCTGGGTGTGCTGTATCTGCACGGGGTGCTGCCCACCGGCCTGGTCGGGCAGCGCGCCATGGCCATGCAAATGGCCTGCGAAGCCATGCACCTGCCGGCGCGCCTGACCAACGAACTGCTGTACGCCAATACCCACCGCGAGCTGATTGCCTATGGCTCCACCGAGCCGGTGCAGGCCTGTGAACTGGAGGCATTGATGGGCCTGGGCGAGCAGGTGATGGACCAGGCGCGCTATATGTACCCGGACTGGTTTTCCTGAAGGCCGGTAGGTGCCGGGCAAGCGGCCAGCGCAGACTGCCTGGAGCAGGTTGTTAGAGCAGACTCTTAGAGCAGGCCGATGTCGCGGGCCGCAACGCCTGCAAACACCTGGTTGAGCTGGGACGTATTCAGTCCAAACTGGCGCTGGAACAGGCCGCCCAGAACGCCCCGGTATTCATTGAGCACCGGAAAATCGCGGTCCTGCAGCAGGGTGGATTTCTGCACCACCAGCTGCTCGCCGGCGACACGCCCGCCGCGCACCGCGCCACCCATCACCCACATCACGCTGCCGTGGCCGTGGTCGGTGCCACGGTTGCCGTTTTGGCGGAAGGTGCGACCGAACTCGCTCATCACCACCACCGTGGTGTTCTTCCAGGCCGCGCCCATTTCCTGCGGCAGCGCGGCCAGGCCGCGGCCCAGCTCATCGAAGCGGCTGGCCAGATAGCCGGTGGCCGCGCCCTGGCCCACATGGGTGTCCCAGCCGCCCACGTCCACGAAGCACAGGTTGTAGCTGTCCTTCATGAGTTTGGCGATGCGCCTGGCCTCCAGCTCGAAACCTTTGGCACTGATGGAGTTGCGGCTGGCGGCGTCCATCTCGGTGGCCATTTCCCGCATCACCTCGTTGCGCACCGCAAAGCCCTGCTGTACCGGCTCGGCCAGCCGGGTGCTCCGGTACATGGCGGCAATGATGTCGCTCTGGCGCGCATCCACGGCCGGCTTGGCCAGCGACTTGAGTGCCATATTGGCCACCTTGGCGTGTCCTTGGAAAATGGTGGGCAGCTGGTCGGTAAAGGCCATGGGCGTGCTGCCCGCCAGCACACCGGCCAGGCGGTTCAGAAAGCCCGAGCTGTAGTCCCTGCGCCCGTCGATGGCCTGGCCCAGCTCGATGCTGTCCTGGGTTTCGAAGTGGCTGCGCGAGAGGTCGTCGGTGCCGGCAAAGGGCACAAAGGCCAGCTCACCGCTTTGGTACAGCGGGTACAGGCTCTCGCGCAGGGCCGGGTGCAGGCCCCAGTCGGCGTCCAGGGACAGGGCCGAGGCCAGGTCGGTGGATGGCCGGGCCAGGGCAATGTCGGGCCGGGCCTCGTAATAAAAGTCGCTGGACACCGGCACCAGCAGGCTGGCGGCGTCATAGCCGCCGCGCAAAAACACAAACAAAAAACGCGAGGGGCTGCTGCCGGCGGCCAGCAGGCGGGCCGAACCGCTGGCCAGGGGCAGGCTGAGGGCGGAGGCAAGAAAGTGGCGGCGTTGCATGGCGGCGTTCCAGTCGAAAGAGGCGTTGAAGAAGGGCGTTGAAAAACGGGCGCTGTAGAACGGGCGCGGCTTTATCGCACCATCATCTCGGGCGACGACAGCAAAAAGGTATTCCACTCCTGCGGCGATACGGCCTGCTCCAGCGCCTGCGTCGTGGCCGGTGCCAGGGTCTTGGCAATGGCCTGGTAGTACAACGCATTGGCGAGTTGCGGGAAGGCCGCGCGCTCCTGCGGCTGCGGCCCCTCGGTCTTGAACAGGCCGGCGCTGCCCGAGCCTATGGCCTTGGCGATTTCAAAGCGCGTGGCCATCTGGCCCGGGCTGTCCCAGGCACTGGAGAGCAGGGCATAGCCATCCGGCGTGACCCGCCCGTACAGGGGCTCGCCCATGCGGTTGAGCCAGTTCAGCATGGGGCCCACATTGAGCACCGGCTTCTGGTCATAGGCCAGGCGCACGGCCGACACCACATAGCGCATCGGGTCCTTGAATTTGTGCCCGCTGGCAGCGGCAAATTCGGGGGCACTGAACAGGGCCTCCAGGGTGGCGGCGATGTCGCCCCGGCTTTGCAGATAGCGCTGCGCCATGCGCTGCACCAGCGCCTCGGGCGGTGTGTCGCTGAGCCAGTAGAGCGCCAGCTTGCGGCTCAGAAAATGCGCGGTGGCAGGGTGCAGGGCCAGCCGGTCCAGCGCGTCGCCCAGCTCGTCCAGGCCGCGCCCGTGTATGGGCTGGCCCAGCAGCACCTTGTCACCAAAATCATGGCGCGCCGGATTGAACTCGAACAGGCCGCGGCGCACATAGTAGGACTGCAATTCCTTTTTCTGCCCCGGGTTGCTGGTGCCCAGGTTGACGCCCACGCCGGTGAGCACGCGTGCCAGTTCCTGCACATCGTGCTGGGTATAGCCGCCGTCCACGCCCAGGGTGTGCAGCTCCATCAGCTCGCGGGCAAAGTTCTCGTTGAGGTGGCCTGCCGCATTCTGGTCGTTGTCCAGGTAGCGCAGCATGGCCGGGTGCATGGCCACTGCCCCCAGCAGGTCGCGGAAGTTGCCCAGGGCATGGGCACGCAGCGCGCTCTCCTCGTAGTCGCCCAGCATGGCGCGCAGATTGCTCTTGCCCTGGTGCACGCTGAAGTGGTTGAGCCAGAACCAGGTCATCTCTTCCTGCACCTGGTTGGGTGAGTACAGGGCGCGCAGCAGGTGGCGGGTGCCGGCCTCGCGCTGCAGTCGGTTGAGCTCCTGCTGGTAGGCCTGCTGCGCCGCCTTCTTGGCCTCGTCCGCCTTGGTGTCGTCGGCGTCCTTGCGTTGCTGTTCCATGCGCCGCACCAGCTCGGGCAGCGGTGTGCTGCTGATGGTCATGGCATCGATTTGCGCCTGTGGTTCGGGCGGCAGCGGGTGGGGCGTGGGATGCAGCTGGCTGGCCATCGCCTTGGGCCAACCGAGCTGGCTGAACTGCTCCACCGTGCTGGTGCTGGCGCCCCAGCTCAGGCGGTTCGCCAGGGGGTAGAGGTTGCTGGCGGCTGGCGTGGCCGGGGCAGTTGCTGCTGCAGGGAGCGGGGTTTTGGTGGCGCAGGCCCCCAGCAACAGTGTCAGGCCCAAGGCGGCGGCCCGCATCAGCGGTGGGGGTGTGGGCATGGTTGGCTTTCTTCTATTCGTGGTGCAGCGCAAGGCGGATGGCATGGCGGTCCTCATCTACCCAACGGGGGCGGCGCGGTTCCAGCCTACAGGAATACCCGTGGCACATGTTTCGCGCCGGTAAAGCAGGCCCCTGGCCTTAGCTGATGAGCGGCGCCTCGGCTGCGTCAGGCTCGGGCAGCTGGATCATGCCGGTGTTGTAGTTGTAGCGGTAGACCTCGCCATGGCGGCCCCACTCGATGGCCACGTTGAGCACGCGCACCGCCTCTTCGCTGTCCAGGCTGTCGCGCAGCAGGCCCAGGAAATGCTCTTCCTTGAGTTCGCCCGAGGGGTCTTGCAGCAGGCTGTGGTGGATGTGCGCGGCCAGTGGCACGCGCTTGAGCAGCTGCTGGCCAAACAGCTGCTGGCGCTCGTCGTATTCGGCGGCCACATAGCGCTTGCCCAGGTCGGTGAGGGACACATCACCGCCGGCCAGCAGGGCAAACTCCAGCAGCGCCAGGGCCTCGGCCGCGGGCAGCAGCTCCTCGTCGGTGAGCTCGGTTTCCTCGGCGAGCTGGGGCAGGTCGGCATGTCCCAGGAAGGGCTCGTCCATGAGCCGCTCCAGCAGGCCTTCCATGAGGCTGATGTCGGCCTCGGGCAGGCGCTCGTCCAGGCGCATGGGCTCCACAGCACGGCCGGTGCGGACCCGGCCGGCGGTCATCACGGCATAGATTTCGTCCACCAGGGTGCGCACCTCCACGCTGTCGGCATCGCGCGGGCGTGGCAGGTCGACCTTCATCTCGTAGCGCACGCGGCCCGGGTCGCTGGCAAATATCAGCACCCGGTCGGCCATCATGATGGCCTCCTGGATGTTGTGCGACACCACCAGAATCGCCTTGGTGGAAATCTGTTCCTCCTCCCACAGCTCCAGGATGTCGTCGCGCAGGCGCTCGCCGGTGAGCACATCCAGGGCCGAAAAGGCCTCGTCCATCAGCAGCACATCAGGGTCCACCACCAGCGCGCGCGCAAGGCCCACGCGCTGGCGCATGCCGCCCGAGAGCTCGCGCGGCAGGGCGCCTTCAAAGCCCGAGAGGCCAATCAGGTCGATTACTTTTTCGGCGCGCTTCTCGCGCTCGGCCGTGGGCACGCCACGCGCCTCCAGGCCGATCTCCACGTTTTGCTGCACCGTCAGCCAGGGAAACAGCGCGAAGGACTGGAACACCATGCTGATACCGCGCGCCGGGCCGTACAGGGGCTGGCCCCGGTACAGCACCTCGCCACTGTCGGCCATCACCAGGCCGGCCATGATGCGCAGCAGCGTGGACTTGCCCGAGCCGGACTGGCCCAGGAGGGCGACGATTTCGCGTTCGCGCAACGTGAAGTCCACTTTGTCGAGCACGGTGCGCGGCGCGCCGTCGGCAGAGCGGAAGGATTTGCCTACACCCTGCAGGCTGACAATGGTCTGGTTCATAAGAGGCCTTCGCTTAAAAATGCATGCGGTCTTCGGCCATGCGGTACAGCCTGCGCCAGACAAAGTGGTTGAGGGTCATCACGTACACGCACATCACGCCTATGCCCAGCGCGATGCGCGGGAAGTCACCGCTGGCCGTCATCTCGGCGATGTAGCTGCCAATGCCATGGGCCTGCACCGTGGTGTCGCCCCAGCTGACGTATTCGGAGACGATGCTGGCGTTCCAGGAGCCGCCGCTGGCGGTGATGGCGCCGGTGACAAAGCTGGGGAACACCGCCGGCAGCAGGTAGCGGCGCCAGCGCAGGCTGCCACGCAGGCCGATGTTGCGTGCGGCAAAGCGCAGCTCGGTGGGAATGGTGGAGGCGCCGGCAATCACATTGAAGAGCAAATACCACTGGGTGCCAAAGATCATCAGCGGCGAGAGCCAGATGTCGGGCGTGAGGTGGAAATGCACAATGCCCAGCACAAACACCGGAAACATCAGGTTGGCCGGAAAGGCCGCCAGAAACTGCGCCAGCGCCTGCACCCGGGCCGCAATCTTGGGGTTCATGCCAATCCAGATGCCCACCGGCACCCAGACCAGGGCGGCCAGCAAGATCAGCAGCATCACGCGTAGCAGGGTGTAGAAGCCCAGCACGAATACATGGCCCACCTCGCCCCAGCCGACCTCGGCGTGGATGAACACGGCCAGGCGCCAGCTGGAAAAGAGGATGAGCGCGGCCAGCACCGCGTCCCATACCCGCACCATGGTGGGCGAGGGCTCGGTGCTTCTGGCCTTGATGGAGGTGCCGTCGTGGTGGCGGCGAAAAAAACCAAAGCTGCGGTTGAGCAGGGTGGCAAAGCCGTCGCCCAGGCTTTGCAGGCGCTCGGTGCGGCGCAGCCAGGTCAGCAGCCAGGAGGTCTGCTCCTGCGCGCCCCCGATTTCTTCAAAGCGGAACTTGTCGGCCCAGGCCAGCAGCGGGCGAAAGAACAGCTGGTCGTACAGCAGCACACCAATCAGCATGGCGCCCACGGCCAGGCCGATGGCGCCCAGGTCCTTGGCCTCGATGGCCACGGCGATGTAGGAGCCGATGCCGGGCAGCTTGATGTTCTGGTTGGACACGGCAATGGCCTCGGAGGCCACCACAAAGAACCAGCCGCCGGACATGGACATCATCATGTTCCACAACAGCGAGGGCATGGCGTAGGGCATGTCCAGGCGCCAGAAGCGCTGCCAGCCGGAGAGCTGGAACACCCGCGAGGCCTCGGCCAGTTCGGCCGGCACGGTGCGAAAGGACTGGTACAGGCTGAAGGCCATGTTCCAGGCCTGCGAGGTGAAGATGGCAAAGATGGCGGCGCACTCCACGCCAAACAGGCTGCCCGGAAACAGGGCGATGAAGCCGGTCACGGTGATCGACAGAAAACCCAGAATCGGGATGGACTGCAGGATGTCGAGCATGGGCACCAGGAACTTTTCGGCCGCGCGGTACTTGGTGGCCAGCACCGCAAACGCCACGCTGAACACCAGCGAGGCGGCCAGCGCCATGAACATGCGCAAGGTGGTGCGCAGCAGGTAGTAGGGCAGGTAGGCCATGTCCAGCGAGATCGGCAGCTCGGTGCCGATCTGGTAGGGCGTGGCCATCTGGCGTGCGCCAAAGGCCATGACCACGATGATGGCCAGCACCAGGGGCAGCAAGGCCCAGTCCCAGCGGTTGCCACCGGCTTCCACCACCTGGCGTGGAAAAAACGTTTTGGGATCGGCCATGGCTGCTGCTTTTTTCTTTTAAGGAAGAGCGGGATTGTCCGCTACGCGATGTGACAGTTGCGTGACTGAGTGGCGATGGCCTGTATCGCGCTGTGTAAATGTTGTGTGAAGCCCAAGGGTGCTGCGGGGTGTCTGTGAATTGGCCGCTACCATGCCGCACCCCCTTCATGGAGCACACAGTGGCACTCGCTTGCAGCAACGGTATCGACATCGGATTTGCCTCCCTGGGCTATTTGCAGATTGGCTTTTTGGGCGTGGTGCAGGGCCTCAGCGAGTTGCTGCCGATCTCGTCCACGGCCCATATGCGCATCGTCCCCGCCCTGTTGGGCTGGAGCGACCCGGGCTCGGCTTTTTCGGCGGTGATGCAGCTGGCCGCACTGGCCGCCGTGCTGTCTTACTTTGCCAAGGATGTGCGCGGCCTGCTGCAAGGCACGGCGCAGGCCCTGCGCCAGCGCGATTACCAGGCACCGGCCTTTCGCATGGCGCTGGGCATTGTGCTGGCCACCCTGCCGATTGGCATAGCCGGCATCCTGCTGTCACCCTTGCTCAATGCCTGCAACTCGCCGCTGCGGGGCTTGCCGGTCATCGCCGTGGCCTGCATCGTGATGGCGGCCCTGCTGGCCTTGTCCGAATGGACCTGCAGCCATGCCCGGCCCATGGAGCAGATGCGCCTGCGCGACGCGCTGCTGGTGGGCCTGGCGCAGGTTGGCGCCCTGGTGCCTGGCGTTTCGCGTTCCGGCTCAACCCTGACCGGGGCTCTGTTCCTGAACTTCAAACGGGAAGATGCGGCGCGCTTCTCCTTCCTGCTGGGCCTGCCCGCCATCGCGCTGGCCGGACTCAAGGAAATCTGGGTGCTGTGGCACGCCCACATTCCGTTGGAGGCCTGGCAGCACCTGCTGGTCGGGCTGGCCGTGGGCAGCGTCTCGGCCTTTGCCGCCATCTGGGCCCTGATGCGGTTCCTGGAAAAATTTTCAACCTGGTTGTTTGTGGCCTACCGCGCGCTCCTGGGCCTGTTTCTGCTATGGGCGCTGAACGCCGGCTGGCTGGCCTGAGGCCAGGGCGATAATCGGACGCAATGCAAACAGAAATCCCCGCGCCCCCGGTCGAACCTGTACCCCCCTCGCGGCTCAGCCAGCTGCAGGCCTGGTATGCCTACTATGCGCAGCTGCTGGGCCTGCGCGGCAAGGGTGGCGCACTCATCGCCGCCATCATCGCGCTCTTGTGGATCAACTCCGGCATTTACAAGGTGCAGCCCGACGAGCAGGGCGTGGTGCTGCGCTTTGGCAAATACCAGGAGACCGTGGACGCCGGCCTGCACTACCACTGGCCGTATCCGGTGGAGGCCGTGCTGCTGCCCAAGGTGACGCAAGTCAATCAGCTGCAGCTGGGCGTGGCGCGCTCGGGCAGCACCACCAGCATTTCCAGCGAAGACTCGCACGAGCGCCAGATGCTCACCGGCGATGAAAACATTGTGGAAGCCGAGTGCGCGGTGTTCTGGAAGATCAAGGACGCCAAGCAATTTCTGTTTCGCGTGAAGAACCCGGAGGTCTCGGTGCGCATCACGGCCGAAAGCGCCTTGCGCGAAATCATAGGCCGCACGCCGATCCAGGCCGCCATGTCCGACAAGCGCCAGCAAATTGCCGACGAAACCCGCGAACTGATGCAGACCCTGCTGGACCATGAGAACGCCGGCATTCTGGTGTCCCAGGTGCAGCTGCAGCGGGTCGATCCGCCGGCCGCCGTGATCGACGCCTTCAACGACGTGCAGCGCGCCCGTGCCGACCAGGAGCGCGCCCGCAACGAGGCCGATTCCTACGCCAACGACAT